>CAYXIT010000001.1:0-11473 GCA_964465275.1 uncultured Bacteroidales bacterium
CAGGCCGGTAACGTATTCAGCAAGGTTTTCGGCATGTACGCCAATGTCTCCCAGACAACCGCCGGGTCCGTTAAAATTCGGGTTTGCCCGCCACGATGCCTGCTTGTTGCCCTGCTGTTCAAGTGGCTTTGAAAGCCAGCCCTGTGGGTATTCGACCACAACTTTTCTGATCTTTCCCAGTTTGCCGCTAGCAACCAGTTCACGGGCTTCCTTTACCATAGGATAACCGGTATAGGTGTGCGTGAGGGCAAATATAAGCCCGCTTTCTTTTACTTTCTGCTCCAGTTCAACGGCTTCCATCAAAGAAATGGTCACAGGCTTGTCGCAAATCACATGAAAACCCTTATCCAGTGCCATCATGGCCTGTGGGTGGTGCAGATGATTGGGTGTGGCGATTATAACAGCTTCCATGCGCTCTTCCTCCTTAAGGGTTGCCTCCTTTTCATACATCTCCTGCCAGGTAGTATAAACACGGGAGGGTTTCACATAGTAATGTTTTGCCGAACGAAGTGATTTTTCATAATCACTACTGAATGCACCACAAACCAGCTGGTAGTAACCATCGAGCATAGCGGCTTTGTAGTGAATGGCTCCGATAAAAGAGCCTTCACCACCACCAATCATTCCGAGTCTTATTTTTCTTGCCATTATGCTTATATGTTTTCAGAACGAGAGACAAAGGTAAAAAATCCGGTTCTATTCTTACCCTAAATTATAAATTCATAAAGTACTTTTGCTAACCTTATGGTGTTATTTGATTTTTATCTTGTAACCAACTTTTTTAGGTGATAAAAATTCTGTAGGTTTGAATTCGTTTTTCATATCCAAATTAACAACTTTAAAATAATCAATCGATGAAAGGAAAAAGTTTGATTGTCAGAAACTTTCTGATCATGCTTTTTTTTGTGGGATTTGCAATGAACTCCCATGCCAGGCAAAGAGAAGTGCCCCCTGATTTTAAGCCGGATTTAAGTACACCCTGGCATAGTGTGCTTACACATATTTATTTTTTGCAATCCGACAGTTATGATGTGGATAAGGCCGCAATTCCTTTTTTGCATCCCGGAGTGGATTCGGTGCAGGCCAGGGATCTTGCTGTAAAACTGAAACAGGCATGGGATGCCAGGGGTTATCTTGTCAATTTTGATAATGTGCCCCGTGAAACCAATTATCTTGATTCGGTTAGTGAAAGGCAGATATTTGCTCCCATAAGTCAAACCCCGGAAATTTTTGTAGAACGGCAGCCCGATGGTAAATGGCGATACAGCACCAATAGTTTTGATGACATTGAGGCTTTCCACCAGGAAGTGTTTCCCTATGGTTCTGATCTGCTTGCAGATCTTTTTTCGGAAAGGGGAACTGTTCGATTTTTCGGACTTTACCTGTGGCAACACATCGGAATCTTATTGATAATTATCATAAGTTTTTTACTACATAAGTTTTTTACTTTTTTGTTTAACCGGTTGCTTTATCGTGGTGCTCACAAACTTGGATATGACAAGATTGTCAGGCCCTATTTGCTGCCTGTAGCTAAGCCTCTCAGTCTCTTTGTAGTGTTTGTTTTTATTGCAGTGTTTTATCCTATGCTGCAACTGCCTGCTCAGGTATCATTTTATCTCAGTTTTGTTTTTAAAGTGTTGTGGCCCTTATTCGGAATATTGGTATTTTATAAATTGGTAGATGTTTTTGGGCTTTATCTGGAGAGTCTTGCAGGTAAAAACGAAACCAGCCTGGATAATCATGTAGTGCCATTGATACGAAAAGTTCTCCGGGTATTTGTGGTTATAGTTGGGGGCTTGTTTATTCTGCAAAATCTTGATGTGAATATTACAGCACTTCTGGCAGGTTTGTCCATCGGTGGTCTGGCACTGGCCCTGGCAGCGCAGGATACGTTGAAAAATCTGTTTGGTTCGTTTATGATTTTTATTGATAAGCCATTCTCGGTGGGGCATTGGATAACCAGTGGAGATATTGACGGAACAGTAGAAGAAGTAGGGTTTCGTTCCACCCGTGTGCGCTCATTCCGCAATTCACTTTATTATGTGCCAAATGGAAAACTGGCCGATGCCACGATCGATAACCACGGACTGCGCCAGTATCGGCGTTTCTTTATGCACATTGCCCTTACTTATGATACCCCACCCGATCTTATTGAAGTGTTTGTTCAGGGATTAAGAAAGATTGTTGAAAAACACCCCAAAACCCGTAAGGATTTTTATATCATCGAGTTCAATGAGATGGGTGATTTTTCACTGAAGATCATGTTTTACATTTTTTTCGCTGTGCCCACATGGCCTGAGGAGCTCAGGGCACGCCATGAGATCCTTATTGAAGTGGTTCGCCTGGCTGAGAAACTCGGTGTACGTTTTGCATTCCCCACTTCCACTTTGCATATGGAAACTTTTCCTGACAAGAACAGTCTGACTCCAAAATACGACATGAACATGAATGAGTTTAAAAAGGTGATGGAGGACTATTTTGCTGAGAAAGACGGGAAAGATTGAGAAGTTTGGATGTTTAGAAGTTGAGAAATTTATAATGGAATGGAAAAGGCCCATGCGGGAAAAGCAGGGGCCCTTTTAATGCTTGATTTCAGGAATTGAAAATTACAGATATTCCTGAAAAAGTGTTTATTTAAATACCGCTACAGCAGCCGGATCCACGATCTGGAATGTAAACGATTCGGTAAAGTAAAGCTGAACGGTTTTGCTGTTGTGCGATTCGTAGCCGATAGAAATATCCTGGCCGATAACCATCTTAAGATCGCCCCCCCTTTCGGTTACGATAAACGCCCCATCAATATTGGGTGCCATAATGATCGACCCACCCAACAAGTTCTCCAGTTGCTTGCGCAACGGATAACCCCTTACAAAGCTGTTTATTTTCTGCCATTTTTCCTGGCTAAGGATCAGTGAGTAAGGTCCTTCGATGGAGTTGGCTTTAAATTGTGACAGAACATCAGCCACAGCACCTATAATATCCTCTCCATTTTCCGGGAATGCAGGAGTATTATATTCTTTACAAGATTTTAATCCTTCGATATTGCCGGGCTTAAAGCCTTCATAGATTGCTTTTTCTTCAAATCTGGCTATCTCTCTGGCGGCATCTTCCATTGCATCAAGATCGATGTCTTCGGCACCGCGAACAACATTGTCAAGTTCCCATATGTTCAGTTCAAAGGGAATGCGTGCTTCCACCATGGGCAGTACCTGGTGAACGCCATATTTAACTTTGCCCTTCTGGTTAGCAGGAACATCTATTCTTCCTTTTGACAATGCTGCGTAGCTCCAGCCTTTTGGGCCTTCAACATCAACAAATTTTCTGGCGGAAAGTACTGATGTGAGAACTTCCAGCGCTGTATTGTTAATCTCTTCCCATGCTGCTTCAGTGATGGGAGCCAGTGATTTTCTTAAAATATCCATGTTACCTCCTCTTATTTTTTAATTTTACCAATACCCAGTGAATCTGATTTGGGTGCCGCATGACCATCGTCATCATGGTCATCTCCATGTGCTCCCATAATTTCACCTTCTTTAAAAAGCCAGTTGCGGAGTTCTTCATCCCAACCGGGCATGTTTCTTCTGAGCCATTCAAGCGTCATGCAGGCATGCTCGATCTCCTCATCGCGGTTATGAGCCATGATAGCAGCCAGATCAGCATTGTCTGTCGTAACAACACGCTGGTGATACCAGTCAACGGCCTCAATTTCTTCCTTTAAACTATTCAGTGCCCTGGAAAAATTCCTGGCTTCCTGATTTAATTCTTCTACGGGTTCGTGATAATTCGACATGTTTCTATCTTTTTAGGTTAATAAACGGTTTTAAATACGTTTTCTACAAATATAAGGCTTTTGTATTTAAACATGAACTCAAGCAAAAGGTTGTGCAAAATTTAAAGTTTTTTTACTTCAATTTTGAAAAATTTATAAGTTTTCATGCATTCATTCAGGTTTGATTAATTTTGCTTTTTAACCCTAAAATCAGAATTATGCAATTTAAAGACCTTGTTCACCACCGCGAAAGCACCCGTAAATATGCTGATAAGCCTGTTGAAGAAGAGAAGATAGAACAGATCATGGAAGCCTGCCGCGTAGCACCTTCTGCCTGTAACTCACAGCCCTGGCGTTTTGTAATTGCTACCGATCAGAAAGCAAAAGATAAGCTGGCTCGTGCCAGCCATGGCCCTCTGATGACCTTTAATAAATTTGCGGACCAGGCTCCTGTTATTGCAGCCATCGTTGCAGAAAAGCCTAACTGGCTGTCACGCGTTGGTGGAAATGTTAAGGATAAGGATTTTTACCTGATGGACATTGGCATTGTTGCCGAACATTTTTGCCTGCAGGCTGCAGAACTGGGTCTCGGGAGTTGTATGATCGGCTGGTTTGATGAACCTGCAGCCCGAAAAATCCTGAATGTGCCGGAAAATAAACGGGTGCTCCTGCTTATTACACTGGGCTATCCGGCAAAGGAGAAGCGCAGGAAGAAGATCAGGAAATCGGGAAATGATCTTTATACTTTTAATTCCTATACCTGACCTGTTAATATTCGGGCAAAGTTTTAGAAAAGAAAGAAATCAAATTACTACTTTTGAAAATTACTCTTTTATTCATCATATCAGAACCCTAAACCCAAAATCATGTCAAAACTGAAAATTTTTTTACTTATGGCAATAGTATTTACTATGGTCGCCTGCAATGGTGCAAGAGAACAGCAGGACGGTATCAGAGAATTCGTTACTGAGCAAACCATCTCTAAAACTTTGCAGGAACTTGCCGAAAAACACGGCGAATCTGCGCGAATGGAAAAAGGAGTGCGTCAGGCCGCAACACTCTGGACAGATCAAGATGGCAGCCAGGAAGATTTCCGGGAATTTTGTCTGCAGCAGTTCATAAAAGGTGATGATGAGCGTAATAAACTTTTCGAATCACTATCACGCAATTTTGAAGCACTGTGGGGTCACAGCAACCAGATCAGTGTTGAGCTGAATAAACCCCTGCATCTTGACTGGGGTCCACTGCAACCGGTCGACCTGATCTTTGCTGGCTACTCACCAGGAGCACATTTTTTTGATGACTTCTTCAGCAATAAAATTGCTTTTATCACTATTCTCAATTTTCCCTTTTATTCTCTGGAAGAAAAGGTGGAGCATGCAGATAAGTGGACGAGAAAAGATTGGGCCATGGCACGTATGGGCGATATATTTGTGTCAAGGGTACCTGCATCTGTCAGTCAGGAAATATCAAGGATATCAACTGAAACAGATAGTTACGTTTCGGAGTACAATATCCGGATGGGAAAACTGATCGACAATGAAGGGAATACCCTTTTTCCCGAAGGCATGAGTCTGATAACCCACTGGGGATTGCGCGACGAAATCAAGTCGAACTATGGAATAGAAGACGGGCTGCCCAAGCAGGATATGATTTACCAGGTAATGCTGCGTATCATTCATCAGGATATTCCGGAGGTGGTGATAAATAACCCCGATTATCAATGGAATCCTTTTGAAAATAAGGTTTACAAAGATGGAGATGAAGTTGATTTCACATATGAGCCCGATACACGCTATAAGCAGTTGTTGAATAACTTCCGGGCATTGAAAATGGCAGATGATTATAATCCCAATTACCCCACTTACATAGAAAGGGCATTTGACCAGGGATTAGAACTGTCAATGGATGAGGTGGAAGAACTTTTTACCGGGCTGGTAAGTTCACCCTTGCTTAAAGAAGTGGGTGCATTGATCAGCCGCAGGCTCGGACGTGAATTACGTCCTTACGATATTTGGTATGACGGGTTTAAGGCACGCAGTTCAATTTCGGAAGAATACCTGGATGAAAAAACCCGCAATTTGTATCCAGATGCCCGGGCTTTTGAAAATGATCTCCCCAATCTTCTGATACGACTGGGCTACAGCCGTGACAGAGCTGAGTATATTTCTGATAAAGTTGTTGTGGAAGCCTCCCGTGGTGCAGGTCATGCATGGGGCGCAGAAATGCGTTCGCAGGTATCGCGCCTGAGAACCCGTATACCTGAGTCCGGCATGGATTACAAAGGTTATAATATTGCTGTTCATGAATTCGGACACAATGTGGAGCAAACTATCAGTCTGTATGATGTGGATTATTATATGATGAATGGAGTGCCTAACACCGCCTTTACCGAAGCACTTGCGTTCATTTACCAGACCCGCGACCTGGAACTGCTGGGTATTCAAACCCGTGAACCCGATGTAGTATATTTGAATACTCTCGATAAATTGTGGGGCAGTTATGAGATCATGGGCGTTTCGCTGGTTGATATGGCCATCTGGCGCTGGATGTATGATAACCCCGATGCCACTGCAGCAGAGATAAAGGAAGAAACCATCCGCATCGCCAAAGATGTCTGGAATGAATACTTCGCTCCTGTTTTTGGCGTGGAAGATTCACCAATACTGGCCATCTATTCGCATATGATTGCCTATCCACTTTACTTGTCAGCTTATCCGCTGGGACGTTTGATTGAATTCCAGATCGAGCAGCATGTGATAGGAGAGAATCTGGCCAATGAAACCGACCGTATGTTTACAACCGGCCGCCTGATACCCCAGGAATGGATGCGCAATGCAGTGGGAATGCCCATATCTGTTGAGCCTATGTTGGAAGCAGCGAAGGAGGCGGTGGAGAAGCTATAGACGTCATCCAATTGACATAACGAGCTCTTCCACTACCCTCGGATAATGTTCATATTCAAGTTCATGAATCCTTTCTGCCAGGCTGTCAGGTGTGTCGGATGGCAACACCGGGCACCGGGTTTGAAAGATGATATCTCCTTTATCGTAATCCTCATTCACATAGTGGATGGTAATGCCTGATTGCTTGTCGCCACTGGCAATTACTGCTTTATGTATATGTTCGCCATACATTCCTTTCCCGCCATAGTTGGGTAATAAGGCCGGATGAATGTTTACAATCCTGCCAGGGTATTTTTTTATCAGCCAGTATGGGAGAAGGCGAAGATAACCGGCAAGCACGATAAAGTCAATACCAAAATTGCGGAGAACTTGCGATGCTTTGCCATTTTCTTTCCAGTCATTTCCTGAAAGCATAACATAGGGTACATTTTCATTTTCTGCACGTTTCAGCACATAAGCATCTGATCTGTTGCTTATAATAAGGCTTATATGAATTGCGGGATGATCTCTGAAATATTCAATCATGTTTTGTGCATTGGTACCGCTGCCCGATGCGAAAATGGCAATATGAACTCCCGATTCCATCTTCATAAAATATTTTCTTTTTTGATGATTTATCTGTTAGGTTATTTATTCCTGTAAAGCGTGATGCGTGCCTGGTCAAATTCGTATGGTACCGGTGATTCGTTCCATAGGAACACCCTTAATTTCATGCTTTCTGCATTAAGGTTTTCTATGCTTATGGTTTCTTTCACACCAAAACCTTCATCGCCACTATCGGGTATTCCGAAATTTTTCCAGATGAGCGAATTGCCTGCCTCATCAGTTATTTCATATACCAGGTATACTTCCTCAAGCGGAATACGGGGATTAACAAAAGATGCATCCAGGTAATATCTGTAGCCTTTCTTCAGTGGTATTTCTTCAATAATATCAACGAATTCACGACGAAAGGTGCCCTTACGAAGCATTACATCATCAAGCAGAACATAATCCAGAAAATCAAAGAACAGCGAATCGGGAACAAGATTTTGGGATGAAATGCTGTTCACTTTTATGAAAGCATCCAGGAGGTTTTTTAATTTTTTAGTTTTTTCAGAGTCATCGGATTCTGCCGTTTCAATGCCATTTTGTATTTTGAATAATTTTGAATTGGATGAAAGAAAATAATCTCCGCAAAGCAGTTCACTTATCTGGTTCTCACTATCCATAAAGGGAATGAAAACTTTTTGGGTTTCACTCCTGCAAAGTGATTGCCCTAATGATGCAGAATATTCAGGTGCTGTGATACCGTATCTTTCAATCATCAAAGAAATAAAGCTGTCGTAAAAGTCTTTATGACTGCTGATGTTTTCAAAGGTTCTTGATTCAATTAGCAATGGTGAATAAATTAGTAAAGGTACATGGTATTTCTCCAGAGGCATATCTGAAGCTAGTCTGCGCATAGGGTAATTCCCCGTGATCACAAAAATTGTATTGTTATAATGTTCCTTTTCAGCAAGGTTTTTGAAAAAGTTTCTCAGCACATCATCTGTAAACATGATTGAAGTGAATTGCTTCTCATATTGATCAAAATGTTCTCTATGTTCAGCATTATCGTGATCTGAAACCATTGTCCGGAATTTTTCCCGGTAAAACTCTTCATTATTAACCGGCCAGGGATTATGCATGCTGCTGGTATGTATTATTTCGAGTCTGGGTTGTTTTTGTGTCAGGTTTCTCTTTTCAAAGAAAAGGCTTATCAGATCACGGTCATTATAACCCCACAGGTTGTTTGATGGACCTGTCCGGATGGCATTAAAGTCATCACCGAAATCCGGGGCATGCCATATGACATCAATATCATTTGCCAACAAAAGCTTATCGGTAGAATGGATCCAGGCGTGCCTTCCCGTAAAATAAGATGTATGGTAGTTATTAAATCCCAGTATGTTGACTAACGAAAAATGACGGGGCATGATGGGCAAAATGGCAAATCCCCGATCACCATAAGGTAAGCCACCCAGCAGCGAACTCAGCGTATTTTGCAGACTATCGGAAGTGGAAAGGAAATTCTTCCAGTAAAGACTTTGTTCCTTTAACTCATTCATGAAAGGCATAAAACTAACATCATTTAACGGATTAAGAAACTTATTGCCAAGTCCTTCCACCACAATCAAAATGATATTGGGAGGCATTCCATGGTCTGTTTCTCGAAAATAAGGGCTGAGACAATTATCGGGACCGGATTTTCTCAGCAAAGGAAATTCATCACCTGATATATAAGCTTCTGCACCTCTTATACTTTGGTAATGCTCAATTTCTGAAACTTCATCAATTTCCGGCTGATAACTTCCAAAAGTGCAATTTATACAGGTACCTGCAAAATGAAAAGGTTTGTTTACGCGATGATCATTTTTTGTGAAGAAATCTGAATTGAGTCCAAGCTCAAAACCTGCAGGTATGGCAATAATGATTAGAAAAGCGAAAAAATTGACTGCAATCTTCGGGAAGACATGAACCTGACGAATTATGGTATGGATCAGATATATAGCAAGGGGTAGAAATACTAATAAAGGTACAAGGTAAGAAATTACAGGAATATTCTCCACAGAGAAGACCCACGCTGTAGCTGCGCTGCACTGGAAATTTATTACTGAAATGATCTCTCCGGTTATATTATAATATGCCTGAACGGGTATGGAAAACAAGTAGAATAAAGTTATCAGTATACCGAAAATCACCGTCGTTAACTTTTGTTTCCAAAGCCAAAAAAATGCAAAAGGTATGTAGATAACAATCAAACTAAGGTTTACAATTATAATATCACCGGCAAATCCACTTATAATTTCTGATAATGCACCTGTGCCTGATATCATAATGATTTCCCACAATCTGAAAAGGAACAGGAAAATATAGTTGAGTATGATTAGACTGATGTAAGAGTTAAATGCCCGGAAGAATAGTTTCAGTTGCTTCATTATTGCAGATTTTTTGAATGATCAGTAGGTTTTTGGTTTTGCTTTTGGGAACCGGCAATAAATTTTCAAAAATATAGAAAAATCAGATCAACTCTGTATTTACTTTTAATCTGAAAATTCAAAGATAAATATTGTTAAGTGCCATTTATTCATTATTCCAGGGGTGGTTTTGCAGAAAAAAAACAATTGTTTGAAAAATGAAATAATTCTTACAGCTTAAAATTCTCTAAAAACCTGTTAATAAAGGATGTGCGCGTATCCCGGAAAAAAGGCAAAACAGGATGCAAATTTTAGTAAATCAGTGTTTTATAGCGTGTTAGATAAAAATCACCAAAAAAAACTTGGTTATAACAATTTTAATCATTTATCTTTGCAGTCTGTTTAACAAAAAAAGGAGAAAACATGTCTGACATTTCAACAAGAGTAAAAGCTATCATCGTTGATAAGCTTGGCGTAGATGAAAAAGAAGTAACCCCCGAAGCAAGTTTCACAAATGATTTGGGTGCGGACTCTTTGGATACCGTAGAACTTATAATGGAGTTCGAAAAGGAATTCAACATTGCTATTCCTGACGACCAGGCTGAGAAGATCAGCACTGTAGGTGACGCGATTGCTTACATTGAAAACAACAATAAGTAAATCTTAAGTAGTTTTAAATGAAACTCAAAAGAGTAGTCGTAACAGGATTAGGCGCTCTTACCCCAATTGGCAATACCGTTCCGGAATTCTGGGACGGTTTGCTTAATGGGGTGAGCGGCGCTGATCCGATCACCAAATTTGACGTCTCTAATTTTAAAACCCAATTTGCCTGCGAAGTAAAAGGCTACGATCCCCAAAACTATTTTGAACGTAAGGAAGCAAGGAAATATGATCTTTTTTCCCAGTATGCTATGGTAGCTGCTAATGAGGCAGTCAAAGATGCAGGTCTTGATACCTTTGCTTTCAATCCCGACAGGGTAGGAGTCATATGGGGCAGCGGAATTGGCGGCCTCGAAACATTCCTGAAGGAGATTACCGAATATGCCAAAGGTGATGGTACTCCCAGATTCAGCCCTTTTTTTATACCTAAAATGATTGCAGATATTGCAGCAGGCCATATTTCTATTAAATACGGTTTCCGCGGTCCTAATTTTACGACCACTTCAGCATGCGCCTCTGCAGCCAATGCCCTGATCGATTCATTTAATTATATCAGGCTGGGAAAAGCAGATATATTTGTCAGTGGTGGATCAGAAGCTGCGGTAAATGCAGCAGGAATTGGTGGTTTCAATGCTCTTACTGCTATTTCTGTAAGAAATAATGATCCCAAAACTGCATCCAGACCTTTTGATAAAGATCGTGATGGATTTGTACTTGGTGAAGGGGGAGGAAGTATGGTTTTTGAAGAGCTGGAGCATGCCAGAAAACGCGGAGCAAAAATTTATGCGGAAGTAATTGGTGGTGGTCTTTCTGCAGATGCACATCACATGACAGCTCCCGATCCTGAAGGGCGGGGTGCCAGAATGGTTATGATAAATACCCTTGATGATGCAGGGATCAGGCCGGAAGAAGTTGATCACATCAATACACATGGTACATCTACTCCCCTGGGAGATATTGCCGAGCCTAAAGCTATTGTTGCTCTTTTCGGAGATCATGCAAAAAACATCAGCATCAACTCCACCAAATCTATGACAGGACACCTGCTGGGTGCTGCCGGAGCTGCTGAAGCCATTGCAACAGTATTGGCTGTGCAAAATGATATAGTTCCTCCAACCATCAACCACAATAATCCCGATGAAAATATCGATCCGGAATTGCCCGCGTATGATTCGTCACCGGAAGCCACCCTCCGCAAG
>CAYXIT010000001.1:11483-20392 GCA_964465275.1 uncultured Bacteroidales bacterium
CAAGACGCCGACGATCAGCACGGCGAAGGGCCAGATCTCTCCGAGGGCTCTCCAGCGGGCAGTCCAGGTGTGTTTCAGGGGGCGCGGTGCCAGCCGAGGGTTAAGTTTTACGGTGACGAAAACAGTCAGGATGAACAGCTTATCCTGGCTTTGAAAAATGTTTTCGGATTTAAACCCGGAAACATTTCTCTTTATAAGCTGGCTTTCCGGCATAAATCAGTCGCAGCTTCCGGAACCAACGGTTTTCGTCACAGCAATGAAAGACTTGAGTACCTTGGTGATGCTGTTCTGGGATCAGTGGTTGCCGATTTTCTTTTCAAAAAATTTCCCTATAAAGATGAAGGATTTCTTACCGAGATCCGTTCAAGAATTGTAAGCCGTCAGAATCTTAATTTACTTTCGCGGAAACTGGGTCTCGAAAATATGATCCAGACAAATCGTGAATATCAGTCAATAGGAACATCAATTCCCGGCGATGCCTTTGAAGCTTTTGTGGGTGCTTTATATCTGGATAAGGGATATCGGTTCACTTATCAGATAATTGTGCAAAAAATCATCCAGAATCACCTGGATATGGAAGGCCTCGTAAGTAAAGAAGTTAATTTTAAAAGCAAACTTATAGAGTGGGCCCAAAAGGAAAAACGAACCATAGAGTTTGTCCTTACCGATGAGTTGGAAAACAATAAAAAGCTGAAGATTTATGTTGTTAATCTTTTGATTGACGGCCAGGTTATTTCTACCGGAAAAGACTATTCCATCAAAAAGGCTGAACAAAATGCTTCCGAACAGGCGAGTGTTAAAATTTTCTCAGAGAATATATTCAACACTGATCCGGATACAGATGAAGGTGATTCTGATCCGGATCCCGAAAGTTGACATGAAAGTAGGAAAGTAAAGTAAACTATAAATAATTAAGAACCTACAACCATTCCTTCCACTGATTCCTTGAGTTCCCTTGCGTGCGACAGGAATTCATCAACAGTCATTTCTTTCAGGTATACCAGTCCATGGCATGCCCTGATTCTTGGGTCTTCATTGAGATAAAAATAGTTTTTACCCATCAGCAGTTGTACATCTTTCAATTGTTCTACCCAGATTTTCTGTGCAAGCGAACTGAACTTGCCGTTAAGCTCGTAGCTGGGGAAGGATGCATCCACCTGGCTTACGTAACAATTGGTGAAAGAATCATTCATTTCAGCCATGGCATTAAGTGATACAGGGAAAATGATATTAGCTTCAGCAGGGTTGAAACGATACCAGACGTTTCGGTAACCCCATATTCTAAGTTGCGAAAGATCTTCTTCCTGTTTCCAAAGGCGCAATGCTTCTGCTGTGGCCTGTAAAACTTTATAGTGTGTATCAGGACCGCTTCCTTCCGGATCGAACGTAAGGCTCAATACGGTTGGCCTAACTTCTTTCAACAGTTTAAGCACCGGTTCAACATCGCGACCGAGCCTGGGCTGCTCGGTAAAGATATCGCCCTTATAAAAGCCCAGACGCAGATGTTCTACATTTTTTACCTGTATGCCAAAATGTGCCCAAACCAGTTCTTCCTCAAACTCCCTTATCATACCTTTCAGTTGCTGAATTTTGGGAGGGTTTTTTTCTCCGTCATAACTCTTTCTCAGAATCACGATTACTTCATTGAGTGTATCACGAAGGTGTTCAATATTCTTAACACTATAGATATTTACCAGCGCTCTTACAATACGGTGGCAAACTCCGCGTCTTCTTTCCTCTTCATTTCCTGATGCCACATTATTGAGATAATGATAAACATCTTTATCACTTTTAAGCTTATAACCTACATCGAAGAAATCGGGGTAGTGGATCATTTGAATTAGCCCCTTGTCAATTAGCTTCTTGGTATCTTCAAGCAGATCAATCACAAAATGGTTGGTAACTGCTGTAAAGCCACTTGTGAGTACAGCAAACTTAAATTTGTTGGAAGGTTCACTTATATGCTTGGTAATAAACGGCAGAATTCCCAGCATAATATCATCATGATGCGGACCTGTATGAAGAAATACCTGGTTCTTCTCTTCTTTCAGTCCCCGGAATATTTTTTCTTCAATACTGTCGGAAACTTTTTGTACAATAGTTTCATCCAGATCAGGGATCAATTTGCAGATATCATCATTTTTCAGATCATCCAGAACGATCCGGTGTCCGAATTTTTCAATTTTCTTACAAAGGTCAACCACTGCTTTTTCACTTTTTTCAAGGGACCATTCACCAGATCGGAAATACCTGTTCACTATATCTGTCAATTGTGATGCTGCTCCTTGCGTTAAGTAAAATCGTCCGTTGGGTACCTTGGCAAGTACTGAAGCCGGATAAATATTTGAAATTTCACTTTCCAGTGATTTTTTTACAATACCTGCTTTGGCTTCACCTGCAGCTATAATGATGGCTACGGCATCAGGATTGTATGTAATGGTTTCCAGTCCGATGGTGATCACCAGCCGGTTTGCGGATATTTCTATACCGCCCAGATCGGATGCAGCTACTGCCTGGGTTTCGAAATTGGTGGCAGTAAGGCGGGTTGTGCTGAATTCATCTGAGCCGCGCACGTTGAAGGCAATATGACCGTCGGGTCCGATTCCACCAAGGAAAAAGCCGATTCCTCCCTTATCGCGGATCTGTTGCTCATAATCACTGCACCAGTCGTCTATCATAAAAATAGACTTCTGTTGTAACTCTTCAAGCGGAGTGCGTGATTCGCGGTAACGTAAAGAAAGGTCAATGGCACCTCCCGGAAAGACTTCTGTAAAATGTTTTCCGCCTGCCAGTGGAATTTCATCGCTGTTGATCAGCAAGGAATTGTTTTTTTCCATCCCGAAGCCTTTCAGGTAAAAATTGACCACATAATCATAAAAGCTGTTGTGTTGTTTACTGCTGATCGGGTAGAACTCATCAATCTGCACAAATTGTAAACCACGCAGATCCGGTTTTTTATCAATCTTCAATCCAAACTGTTCGCGAAGTTCTGCACCTTTTTTATTATCCCAGTTCTTCAACATGTAATCAGTCCACTTGATAAAAAATTCAGGGGTTTTTCCTGTTGGCAGACTGATCACTCCTTCGGGGTTTTCCGATACCCACTCCAGAAAACGTAATGAAGTGATAAGTCCCAGCTTGGGGAAATTATCTACCACAATATAAGGTATCCGCGTGCTCATCTGTTCGATACCGGATTTTTCTTTAAAAGACTTCTCTACATTTGAATAAGAAATATCCGCATTGCCTATTTTTGATACTTTTCTAATCATGGTGAGTGTTTTTTTGTGATGAAATGGATATGTTTTTTTGGGATGTTTTCAATGGATCTGAAAGCATTTTTCCAATTCCTAATGCAAATATACATTCAAAATGAAAATAATTTTGCATAGTTTTTAAAAATTTTTAATTTTGTTTGCGTACTGATAAAAAACAGTTGTAAGCAAGTGCCGGGAAATTATCTTATCCATTAAATTATGATACTATGAGAACTATTTTACAATCTGTATGTTTGCTTTTGCTCCCGGTGTTTCTGAATGCTCAGAACATCAATTGGGAGGATGTATCTTCAAACTATGAATTTCCTGCCGGACTAAAACTTTTTGAAGGTTCCGTTGATGGTAATCCCGGCTTTTCCGGCTGGTACTATGAGGTAGATATGAATCAACCCGATATTGCTATCAGGCCTTATCTTATTTCTGGTACCGAGCAGGTTGATGATTTCTCCGGGCAGGTTGGGGCTTACGGTGCCATCAATGGTGGTTTTTTTACAACAGGCGGAGCATCTGTTTCATCGGTAGTATATCCGGGGCAAGTACTTGCACGAAACCTGATTTCTCTTACCCGAACTGTTAATAATGTTACGCAGAGTTATCCCGTAATCAGGCCGATTTTTGCCTTAAATAATGACCGTTCGCTGGCAGCAGAATGGGTATACCATCATACCTATAACTTCGAAGATATTTACATTTACGATGAGCCCCTGCAATATGAGTGTGATGATCCTGATCCGTTGCCTGTTCCCATTAAAGCAGACGGTTATCAGTATGAGGATATTGCTTATGGTTTGGGTGGAGGCCCGATGTTGATCAAAGATGGAGAGATTGCCTTTACTTACTGCGAAGGAATATGGTGGGGTTCAGGAGTAGATCTGAATGTAAACAGACCTCGTACAGCTGTTGGGTATACCCAGGATAACAAAGTAATCATGCTGGTTGTCAATAGTTTGAAAATAGAAGACCTGCCGGCGTTGATGCTCGATCTGGGATGCTACGAAGCAATCAATCTGGATGGTGGCGGTTCAACTGCCATGGCAGTGGGTAACACCAGTATTTATGACCAGAACCGCGCTGTGCCCTCAATTCTGGCTGTTGTACATACCGATTCTCTCAATATTCCTGCGGTACCTACTTACGAGCATTTTATCGATACAGGTGATGAGGGAGTTACTTCGCAGGGTGATTGGTTTCAAACGGCTAATGATGGTTATTTCGGTAGTCCATCCATGTTACATGCTCTGGCTTCGCACGATGAATTCTATGAGTTTCCACTGAATATACCGGTTGCCGGGGAATATGAAATATACGGTTGGTGGACATCCCATGAAAACCGTGCTGCCGATACGCCCCATTTCATTACCCATGCTGATGGCGTTACAGAGATAGCAGTGAACCAAAGTATTGCCGGTTCAATGTGGAATCTGATAGGCACTTTTCAGTTTAATGGTACTCCGGATGAAAACGTAAGGATCACTGCCGGTGCTACTACCAATCAGTATGTTGTTGCCGATGCCATACGTGTGGTATCCTACGATCCGCAATTTGCTGTAAACAACATCACACATATTGATCCTGTTGATGATATTACAGTTCCACAAGGAACATCAATAGAAGATGCAATTAGCCTGCTCAGCACGCATACTACCATTACAGATTCATTTAATCAGGAATATGAAGTGGAACTGGAATGGAGTTCAGATGATTATGATGGCGATACTCCGGGGAATTATAACGCATTGGGCATATTTGAATTACCCGAGGGAGTTGAGCAAACCGATCCGCCTACTCCGCTGGAAGTAAATGCAACTATTACAGTGGAAGAAGGGACCAATACAGGTGAAACGCCGGAACCATTTGTAAATCTTTATCCCAATCCCAACGATGGCAGGTTTATTTTAGAAGGTGATGTGGGTGGAATTCATCAGGTAAGGATATTCAGCCTGGACGGAAGGCTGATTTCAGAACAGGATGTACAGGGTTTATTCAATGTTGAAATAAACCTTCAGGGCTACGCCCGCGGCATCTATATGTTACGGATGTCAGGAAATCAATATAATCGAGTACACCGGATTGTTATCAGATAGGAGCTTTAAAGTTATTTCTTCATAATAGTTGTTGTTTAGTTTGGCGGGTTCCGGTCCGGGTTACAGGACCGGAATTTGTTTTTTGTCTAAATCCGGTAAAGATGCTTTTACTGTTTTACAGGAAAAGCAAGTACCTTCCCATTAGTAGTTGTCAGCCAGAGCCTGTTGTTTTCTGTTTCCAAGAAATTAATTGCAGTATTGCCGGTTTTGTGTTTCCATAAAAGTTCTCCTGTATCCGTTTCAATTGCCATTACAACTCCGTTTCGGGTAGCAGCGAATAATGTTTCACCAGTTGTTACAATCGGACAGGGATTGTGGTCGTAGCCAAATCCGGCATCAGCAGCCCATAAGGTTTTCATATCGTCAGCCAATGTGCTTACAGCAATAATAGTATCATTCATCAGTTTGGCAAAAATCATTTCCCCGTCTTTTGAAACACCTATAGATTCACGTACCTGGTGTTTATTGCTTCGCCAGACTTCCTTACCGGTAGCCAGATCAATGGCAGTCATGTATCGATCGGGAGCTACAATGAATACCTTACTGTTTCTGATGACAGGTACTACATTTCCCGGAGAGAGCAAAACTGCCGGATGTTGGTTGTTCCATTTCCAGATAAGCCGGCCGGTATTTTTATCAAGGCAATACACATGGGTATCCCATGCGGTAAAAACCAAATAGTTTTTATGGATTGCTGCTTGTGCCTGAACCAGTCCTGAAATATCGTTGAAACTCCAAACGGGTTTACCATTTTCAATTTCGAACTTTATAAATACTTTTTTCCCGGTTCCCACATAAAAATAATCACCATCAATCAGGGCAGGTGAAACAACAGGAGCTCCTGCATCATATTTCCAGATGATTGTTCCTGTTTGCGGATCAATACCATACATATAACCTCCGGTGTCACCTGCAATAATGATATTTTTGCCTGCAACCGGATTGGCAAAAATTGGCCCCTTCATCTGAACTGACCAGGTTGCTTCCCTGGTTCTGATGTTCATTGCCTGAAGAACTCCCGCAGAGTTACCATAAATAACCAGACTATCTTTCCATATCAAAGGACCTGTAAAAACCGATGCAGTATCCTGAAAATGAAATGCTGGTTCAATAAAAGCATATTGATTGTTGATGCTGTAATCCGGACGTGGAATTAAAGTTAAATTTTCAAGCGTATCCGGATTCTTTATATCAAAGGCAAAGGTGGGTGCCGGAAGATTGTGGCCGGTTTCTTTATCAAATACCAAAATACTGTCGTTCCGGAGCTCGACGATATTATAACCCGGGTTGTTTTCTCCCCTGTATACCAAAGATCGACCCATGATGCCCGGGATACCATCAAAATTAATTAGTTGTTGCCTGTGGCCGTGTCCACAGAATGCAATAACCTGATCATACTCATTAAGTATATCGGTAATCACATACCATTGATCCAGGCCTTCAGCCAGGGGATAGTGGGCAAAAAATAAAAGCTTCATATCATCCTGCATATGTTCATCAAGTTGCCTTTGCAGCCAGCGGACATCTTCCTGCTTTATATGTCCGTCGCCCATTCGCATAAAAGGGCCTGTATTTAAACCTAAAAACAGTATGTTATCTTTCCTGAAAAGGAATTTGTCGTCGCCCCATAGCTCAGTGAATGTTCTTCCCGCACTTTCTGACCAGTTCATTTCATGATTTCCGGGTATAATATAATAGGGTACTTTAAATTGATCAAAGATTCTTTTTGCATTGAGTAACTCTTCATCCGATCCCTGGTTACTAATATCACCGGCCACAATGACAAATTGAAGATCAGAAGCATTGATTTCTTCCACAATCTGAATTAATTGTTCTGAACTTTCACCTCCTGGCATTATATGCAGGTCGGTAAGAAAACCGAAACGTATTTCTTCGGTTGTATTTTCAGTACAACCCGTCAGCAACAAAATGCTGATAAGAAATGCGATGTAGATATGTTTCTTTTTTTGCATGATTATTTTGGTTTGTTCAGTCTTTAAATTTACTATTTTTGAAATTCAGATCAACAAAAACCTTTTTCAAAGGTATGATTCTTATTTTTTCAATCTACACATTTCAACCATGCATACAATGAAGAAATATCTGATGATTATTATAGCGGTTTTCACTACTGTTTTTGCTTCGGCACAGGTAAAAACAGGTATAGAGGTTTTGCGTGAAAAGAATTTTGAACCCCTTTCAGGGGAAAGGATAGGTTTAATAACCAACCCAACCGGTGTTGACAGTAAACTGCAATCTACTGTTGATATTCTGGCGGGTGCAGAAAATCTCGAACTGGTTGCACTTTTCGGCCCTGAACACGGTGTGAGAGGAGATTATCCTGCCGGCGAATATGTTGAAAATGAAATTGATGTCCGTACAGGTGCACCCATGTTCAGTTTATATGGAAAAACCCGTAAACCTACACTTGAAATGCTACAGGGAATTGATGTGCTGGTTTATGACATTCAGGATATCGGATCACGTTCCTATACATATATAAGCACTCTTGGCCTAGCCATGGAAGCTGCCGCAGAAGCCGGTATAGACTTTATGGTTCTCGATCGCCCCAATCCCCTGGGTGGCAATAAGTTTGAAGGGCCGTTGGTGGAAGATGAATTTATCTCTTTTGTAAGCCAGTTTCCCATAACTTATGTACATGGCTTTACGGTTGGTGAGCTGGCAAATTTTCTTAACGGTGAAGGGTTACTTGCCAATGGTGTTCAGGTCAGTTTAACCGTAATTGAAATGGAAGGTTGGGAACGCGATATGTCCTTCGAAGATACCGGTCTGCCATGGGTAATGTCATCGCCACACATTCCCCATGCACACTCGGCCTATTTTTACCCGGTTTCAGGCATACTGGGTGAACTTTACACCATCAATATCGGCGTGGGCTACACTTTACCATTCCAGCTTTTTGGTGCTGAATGGCTTCTGGATGCTGAACTTCTTGCCGAAAGGCTGAACGAACTTGAAATTCCCGGTGTTATTTTCCGGCCCGTTTATTACCGTCCGTATTATACAGATTTGAAAGGAAAAAGCATGCGTGGAGTGCAGGTGCATCTGACTGATTTACAGGCTATACCACTTTCACTCATCCAGTTTTATGTTGTACAGGAAATCTTCCGTATGCATCCCGGGCATAATGTTTTTGAAAAAGCGCCCACCCGTCTGCGTATGTTTGACCAGGTATGCGGTACCGATAAGGTGCGAAAAACCTTTGAAAAAAGATTCAAGGTAGAGGATATGATTGATATCTGGACCCAGGATGTGGATGATTTTGTGAAACTGGCAGGGCAGTATTTTTTGTATTAATTTTGCAGGTCGTTAAGCCTGTCGAAACGACCTGTGTTGGAAATCACTTCGACAGGCTCAGTGATCATTCAGTCTCATTGACAAAAGTCATATCACAACCGGTTTACTCCTTCTTATCTTTAATCCCAAAAGCCTTATCAATTTTAAGGAAGCGGAGAATGATGAACCCCGGTATAGTACAAAGCATAACCCAAACAAACTATATACCTTTTCACAGCACGTTCATGTT
>CAYXIT010000001.1:20402-21872 GCA_964465275.1 uncultured Bacteroidales bacterium
CTCCTGTATCCATCCTGAAACCATGCCTGGTATCATCATACCGAAGGCCATAAGACCTGTACAGATGGCAAAGTGGGCAGTTTTATGTTTTCCCTCTGAAAAATAGATCATGTAAAGCATATAGGCAGTAAATCCGAAACCATAGCCAAACTGCTCTATTGCTACCGACCCTGAAATAAGCCAGAAGCTTTCAGGTTGTGCAAACGAAAGATATACATACATCAGGTTGGGCAGGTTGATTGCAAAAGTCATGGGAAGGATCCAGAATTTCAATCCCTTGCGCGATGCCATAATACCTCCCAGAATTCCTCCCAAGGTAAGTGAAAGAATACCAATGGTACCATAAATAAGGCCCACATCGCCTGTGGTAAGGCCCAGTCCGCCGATTTGCCGTGCATCGAGCATAAACGGCGATGCCATTTTCACCAGCTGTGCTTCCCCTAATCGGAAAAGCAACAGAAATCCCAGGGCAGGCCCAATATTTTTCTTCCGGAAGAAAGAACCGAAAGTCTGGAAAAATTCATAAAATACACCCTGTCCTTCTTCCTGTATGGTTGCCTTATCGCTGGCAGGCCGGGGCAAGGTAAATTTGTGGTACAGGAAGAAGCCCAGGAACAATGCAGCCAGTAAAACAAAAGTAATGGTCCATGCCAGGGGAATGTTTCCTGAACGGCCTTCGAAATACGCACTTGCTTCTCTGTCCAGACGATGATCAAGCTGTATAAGCAGCCAGGCTGTCTCTTCCCAGTTCTCATGTGTAAATTCCAGTCGTTCTCCTTTTTCAATCTGAATGCTGTTGTCACCCCTTCGAAAGTCAGTATTCAGAATGATGTCGCGGCCTTCACCCGGGTCCTGTGACAGCCTGATACCTATAACTCCTATATTACCCCGGTATTGTTCAAGGATAGGATCTGACTCTTCAGTGCGGCCAAGTTTTCCACGCAACCAGGTTCCCAGAGGCTTTGATACTGATCTTGCCCACCACGATAATCCTTCTTCTACTTCAGGCTCGGGCAGTACAAAACCATTTACCATATTTTCGCCTTCTACCCATTGTATTATACTGTCAGCTTCTTTCTTGCTGATGAGTTCTGTTGCAAGTTGCAATTGTTCATGGCTGATTACAAAGGTCATTTCATCTGCATCATGATCATGGATTTCCGGACTCTGCGGTTCGATAATTGTTTCGGAATACCGGGGAGAGGCTTCTACGGTAAATCTCACCGGATCCTGTCCTGTGTATACTTCAAAAAATCCGGCCAGAATAATCAGCAGTCCTTGTCCGGTTATCATGGCCAGGCGGTAAAATGTGCTGCGGATACCCACAAAGTAGGATTGTTGTCCCTCACTCAGGCCCAGCATATAAAAACCGTCGGCAGCAATATCATGTGTAGCCGAACTAAATGCCAGCAACCACAAAAATGCCAGCGAATACTTGAAAAATGTTGGCAGGGGAAGTGTTAATGCAAC
>CAYXIT010000001.1:21963-38607 GCA_964465275.1 uncultured Bacteroidales bacterium
AGCAATTGCATGGTAACAATCCACCAGCGCTTGGTTTTGAAAAGATCTACGATAGGGCTCCAGAAGGGTTTAATGACCCATGGAAGGTAAAGCCAACTGGTATACAGGGCAATATCGGCATTTGAAACACCCATCCTTTTATACATAATAACCGATACGGTCATTACTATTACATAAGGTATGCCCTGGGCGTAATACAGGGAGGGTACCCAACTCCAGGGGGATTGTTTTTTGGTTTCTTCCATCTTGCAATTACATATAGGTTAATTCAATTGGGTTATCTCATAAGATTACTATAAACCAGACGCTGAGCTTGTCGAAGTGTATAACAGATTTTTTCAATATGGTCATTTCGACAGGCTCAACGACCGGTTAATCATGGTCACTGAGCGTGTCGAAGTGACTTTCTGCAAGGGTCGTTTCGACAGGCTCAACGACCAATTAAAAGTTCAACGATCGTAATCAATACCTTTTCTTCAGTTCTGCACCTTTAAAATAATGGGAAAGGATTTCCTTGTGAGAATATCCCCTGGCTCCCATTACTGCAGCGCCAATCTGGCACAGCCCTACTCCATGGCCCCAGCCGGCCCCGGTAAAGTTAAACTTTTGCGGAATACCTTCAGTAATATTTTCTTTCTCTGCCACAAAGGCCGAACTGTACAAATGCGAATCGGAAAATGCTTTGCGTATTTCCAGCTCTTTTCCAATGGTTATAATTTTTTCTGTACCAATGATTTTCAATTTTATCAGCCTTCCAGATACACCCCTTTCTACGGGAATGAGGTCCAAAACTTCTCCCACATCAATTCCTATCCTGTTTTTAAGCAACCTTTGGATCTCCTGCTGGTTTAATTCCTTTTTCCAGCGAAAAAAATCAAAGGTTTCCTGGTCGTAATCATTCAAAACCTGTGACAGCACATTTTTATCTGTGGTATTGCAGAATGCTTCTGGTGAACCGGTGATCCATCTGCGGACTTTTTCTTCGTTATCCAGATTATCATCAAAACCCGGTGGGTGGCTGTCATTATCAATTACCTTTTGAAGGTAAGGATGAGGCGCGGGCTCCCAAACGTTTTCAAATAATTCGGTGATGCCACCGCAACATTTTGAATACCGTGCATCGCAGATTTTTTCATCGTACTCAAGGACCATCCCTGAAGTTTCATCAATGGCTTTGTTTACAGCTTCTGTTGTTGCTTTTGTAATGCCCTGGTAACGCTGGCAGTGATCATCGGCGCACACATCAAAGTTGACATGGTCTTCGCGGTCGTACCAGCGGATGCGTTCATTTTCTGTTTCAAAAAACGATTGTTGCGGGCCTTGTTCCTTCAGCGTTTTCCCCTTCTCAGTCTGGGCAAGGAGCCAGCTCCGTGAAATTACTGCATGGGCTTTCAACAATTCTTCTGAAGATGTGGCGCTCATTTCAGAAGAAATAACGCTTTTCAGATAGTCTTCAAGAGGCAGTATATTGATTATGGTGAGATGACCATTTTCTTCAATGATTTGTAGTCCCCCTTTAAAACGTTGATCCTCCTGCCGCTCCCAGTGGAAGTTGATACCGATGGTGACATCTTTCAACTCAAAAAAGCATTCGGTTTCATCAGCAGGCACCAGGGTTAGGGGTAGTTTCATATTTTTATCTTTTCTGTTAAGGGTAACCCGGCCGTTTTCATCCCTTTTTACCTTGAAATTTCCTTCCCAAATGGAAGAATCATCCGGGTTGATAAAACTGCCGTGAAGCTGAAAGCTGATGTTCGGGGCAAAAATAATTCCCACCTGTATTTTGGGCTGCATAGGCTAGTTTTTTGGTTTATTGTTTATGGGTTTCCAAATCTTTTAGTCTTTTAAAAATTCTTCTATCAATTTCTCAAACAAGTCTTTTTCCCAGGTTACCTGTGTAAAGATATCCAGGATATCGGAAGCTGAAAGTTTTTCAAAATCTTCCTTTAGAGGAGTTATCAGAACACCACCCATGTCAACAGATGCAGGACTGAGCAATATCCTGTTTTCATCTTTGGAAAAGAATTGCCAGGGACGATGCAGTTTTCGCGGGAAAATAAAGATCTTCCATTCTTCTTTTTCCCAAAAACAAAGCACATTCATCATGGGCTCCGGTTCCTGCCGGATCATTTGTTCCATAAGGTTGAAAAGTTCTTCAAACCATTGTGCCAGAATCCTTTTGTCGCTTCCTTCCAGGATCAGGCAGTGACGCAGATAATTATCAAATCTTTGTGCTTTGCAGCCATTTTCGCTTCTGAGCAGGGTTTTGGAAACTTGATGGACTTCTTCTTCAATGGGCATAAACCCTTTGTTGCCCGCCTGAAAGTGAAAATGATCGGGAGCCGATGCACCACAACGCGGGCCGTTGTAAAATACCACAAATTCATCCAGTTCATGGGCCAGACTGAGCATTTCAGGGAATTGTTCACTTATGCGCTGATCAATATGTTTATGATGAGGAATGGTAAGGTGTTTAGGGAAGATAGGGAAAGGATTCACTAAAATAAGATAACTTTTATTGAATTCAACCCATTTTTGTTCTGCCGGCAGGTGGGCCTGACATAAAAAGCATTTTCGTTCGCTTATGGATTTATCGTCAACCTTAGCGGCTGAAGAATAAATCCGCTCCGGATTGAACTGCACCCCTATTTTCACACCTTCGTCAAATTCGAAATAATGCTTCTCAACCTTTTCCAGTCCCTTATAGTTTTTGGCTGCCAGTCCCCATTCCCGCGTCTGCTGATCCAGAAGCTCAAAAACTTTCTTTTGTAACGTATCAGAACCAGATTGAATGTTTTTATCTTTCATTTTTAATCAGTAATCTGCTTTTATTAATCATCCCTAAACATCTAAACCCAACAACCTATCAACCCATCAACTACCTCTTGTTCATCTCTACCCTCGCCATCAACTCAATAGTGCGGATTCTGTCTTTATATGTATTATGTGCATTCATTTTATTTACATCAAGGGAAGCATCGGTATTGTCATCCCAGCGGCGGCAAAGATAAAGCGGTTCATATATCCGGCCAATCTGGTAATTACGTGAAATAGCAAGTCCCAGTGCATAATCTTCACCATAGCTAACATTAGGAACACGGATAGAACGGATAACCGGTGTGTAAAATGCACGGGGTGCACCCAGTCCGTTAATTCGCAGGGCATTGTTGCGCCCATTATCTGGTGTCCACTCCTTGTGGTCTATCAGACCCGGGGGTATTTCTTCGAGTTTGAAGTTTACCATCTGATAACTTCCTACTACCATGGCGCAATTTTGTGCATAGAAAGCATCTACAATATGCTGAATCACACTTTCATTGATATAAAGATCGTCGCTGTCGAGCTGAATGGCAAACTTTCCGCATTGCTCATGAAAGACTCCTTCGTTCCAGCAACCTCCGATACCCAGGTCTTTGCGTTCAGGAATTACATGGATAAGACGGTTGTCTTCTTTGGCCAGTTCCTGCAGTTTCTCAGAAGTGCCATCAGTGGAATGATTGTCTACAACAATCAGGTTAAAGTTGAAAGAGGTTTTCTGGCTGAATACTGTTCTTACGGCATCTTCAATGGTTTTGATCCGGTTTCTGACGGGAATTATAACCGAAGCCTCCACAGGAAATTGCTCTTTGGTGAATTTCACTTCAGGAAATTCCGGTTTAAGCCATCCTCCAATATCCTTCAGGTGTTGTGTGCAGGCTTTTTCCATTTCAATCTGTACTTCGCGGTTGCGGGGATCCACATAATCAAACATTTTTTC
Organism: uncultured Bacteroidales bacterium; assembly: GCA_964465275.1. Lineage (GTDB taxonomy): Bacteria > Bacteroidota > Bacteroidia > Bacteroidales > UBA7960 > SKVR01. The sequence goes on from CAYXIT010000001.1 coordinate 25,721, forward strand.
GCCCGATTTGCGGGTATCGGTTTCCATTTCAGTATAGAGAAATTCGGGAATCCTGAACAGCAGCTTTTGCTGCGATACTTTTAGCCGTAACTCATAAAGACCGGCGAAGTTGTATTCTTCGGTCATCTGCCATGCTGCGTTACCCAGCGCTTTGGTATAGTAAAGCATAATTGAGCCAAAGTTGAAATCGTCGCGCAGGCTTCCCATCTGGTAATCGATGACAGGCAGTGGTTGCAATTCACCTTCTTTCATCTGGTAATGATCGGAATAAACCATTCCTGCCCCGGTATTTTCTGCCACCTGTACCAAACGCTCAAGGGCAAAAGCGCCCAACTTCAGGGGCAGGGGTTTTGTGTAAATAAGCGTAAACGGGGTTTTCGAAAGTTCCGACATTTTTTTTACCCCCAATGTGCTCTGAAGGCTTTCGATTTCAGAAAAGCATGCCTTTTCGGGAAGATCCAATCCTTCAGGCAATTCTTTTCCTGTAATAAAAACTTCATGTACCATTTCCTGGTTTTCCAGCTCCTGCAAGGTAATCTGGGTATCGCTTATCTCACCCAGGGGAATAAAAACTGTAATCTTACTTTGTGTCATAGGTTTCTTTTGTTTTATGGTGATTCAAAAAACTGTAATATTTCTTTCATAAACCGGTTGCGCTGCTGCGGATCTGTAATGCTTTCAAAGGGAAAACCAAGACTAAGCACCTTGTATTCACCGTCAAACAGGACAGCTGATATGGTTTTGTTCGACGAGTAATGATATACCGGCCGGCTGTTATTGCCTTCGGGTACGAGCGCATCTGGTGCCTCCACGATGTATATTTCCGGATGGAACCCGGTATTGTAATGAATCTCAGGTAAAAACACTCCCTTAGCAATGTCTGTTACTTCGATCCTTCCGGTGTTGTCAGCGTGGTTACTCCTCCATGAAAAACCCAGTATATTTTTTGCAAATTCCATGGCTTCTTCATCCTCCTGCATTATCATATCGGTTGCGATGTAAGCTCCGGAAAGGATTAGGTCTCCACCACCGGCAACATGGTAACTTATTTTCTCCATCATGGCGGTAGTTAAAACACGGAATTCAATACTGTCCTTATGCTGCAGCGACGGAATTCCCTTTTGTTTTCCCATTATGATATTCAGTACAGCATAATCCGAAACATCAAATTCATTATTTTCAAAAGCTTTTCGGCTGACAGAAACAAATGAATAGCCAGCTTTCCGGATGGCTTTGCCATGAATGTATGGATAATCAAAACTGTTTCCTATCAAAACTTCTCCTTCCCGGTCGGCATAGCTGGCACCCCAGCCCGGACTGTCATCATCAAGCCAGGGAGAGTTTCTGTCGTAATCGTATTGCATGCCTGTGTAAGAAAATGACCGGTAAAGCGGTATTGGCAGATCGTCCCACCAGGAAATACCTGCAAGATCACCGGTATCAAAAAATCCGGGTCCGCTGATGCGGTCAAAACCATTAACCACCAGAACCAACTCATCTGAATCGGGTACCATAGCAACAGATAATGTTTCCGAAGGAAAACTCTCGCCACCTTCGTTGAGTGCGGTTACCCGGAAACTGTAAATGGTATGATAATCGGGAAGTTCCAGTTGTAATTCTTCGGATCTTACAATCAGGCCTTGGTCAAACCCTTCGCCTTCTTTACGCATGTAAACTTTATAGTACCCGGGAGATGCAGAAGATTCAAGCTCATCTTCAGTAGCCAGCCACGACAGGGTTATGGTTTTTCCTTCATTACGCTGAATTGCAAAGTGCGATGGAGGCAAGGGTTGCACGACAATATCCTTTCCTTGCGGATGGTTTATAAACCGAAGGATCCCTTTATAAATGCTCCGGCTTACAGAAAACTGAAACCGGGGGTCGAGCCCGTATCGCATATCTGCAAGATTCTGGTGAGAAAGAAGTTCAAGGAGCATAGCCGGTGTATTGGGGCGCCAGGCTTCTGAATATTGCCTGTCCCAGATTGCACGTCGGGTCCAGCCGGAATTGAAGGATGCCCGGATATCCGAAACGATCTGATCCTGAATCAAGTCGGTAAGATCGCGGCTGGCCAGCCGGGATATGCCATCAGGAAAGATGCCCTCATCGCGTTGAGCAGAATAAATGGCAAGGGTTCCTATAACACTGTCACCTTGTGTAATGCCAGCATCGGTATGAAAAGCCAGTACAAGATTGATGGGGATATCCAGCCCGTGATTATCCTGCTGCTTTTCGGGTCCCAGCGGACTGCCCATAAGGTAGTTAACCCATTCACCTCTTGACATAAAATCATCATTATAGTCGTTTCTGCCCATGTTGGGAGCATACACCAGCGAATCGGGCATGCCGGCATATTGCAGGTAATATCGTGATCCTTCCATAAAACGTGGACGGTTACTTATTTTCCATGCATTTACAGTTGAGGATTGGTTTTTATTTGATATTCCACCCGTTGGTATACCGCGGTCAGAAGCTGAAAGCCAGTTGGGAAGAATTTTATCCGGGGCACGCCGGGCCACATTGCCCATACCCCCGCCAAAACGAACAGCATCGGCTGTAATTGTACCCTCTGATGTTGACCCGGTAAGCAGTTTTACACTTCCATGATCAGGATCTTTACCTTCACGGAAGAAAAAATTCCCCAGGTAAACCCACGTGCCGTAGCCCATTTTCTGGTTAACCGAGAATTCAGAGTTCCCTCCTGAATAATTAACCTGATATTTTACATTTTCAATATTGTCAGCGTTTTTTCCCCACGAAACATATACTGCATATTCTCCTTCTTCAGGAAAATCAGGCAGGTAAATCAATGACCCCCCTGAGCCCGCAGGAGTGGCCAGATGACTTCCCATCCTGAAAGGGTTTTCACTATCGAACAGAGTGTCCTTCATACAAAAACCTCCGGATGAATTCTGCCATGGAGTGGTTCCATGATGAACTATTAATTCAGAATTTCCTTTAGAGCCGTCATTATCCACAATTATTTCATGGATTTGAAAATCTCTCTCTCGTGGGAGTAATACATTGGCTCCGGCATTTTCCAGCATGGGAGCAATATAATTAACTATGTATTCCATGGGAAAAATATCTTCAACCGTACCGAACAACCTTGCCCTTTGCCATTGCCAGCGGTTTAAAGCAGCATTGTAATAGTAGCCGTGGCTGTGCCACAAAGCGATATGTTTTCCGGAAAGACCCTTGTCAAAATGCGGTTGCGAAAGCCTGTTCATAAGAGGAATTACGGAAATATGTTTCCTGATGCGGTTGCTGTCGACAGCAAAATAACCATCCCGGTAATAGTTGGGAATAAATTCAAACAATGACTTTTCACGGGCAATTAATTCCAGGTCATAATTCCGGAATCTGCGTCCGAGCATTTCATATATAAGGTTTTCATTGTGAAGGATCCAGGGATAGCGCACCGGCAGGTGAGTTGTGGCAGGATTGAAATAAAGTGTAATAAGTTGGTTTTGTCTTTGAACTTTTATACTGTCAATACCCACTTTTCCCAAATATGTCCACTGTTTGAAAAGTTTATTTACATCATCTAGTCTACTTTCAGCGATTTGCTGCAGGCGGGCTTCGCGTCGATCTGTCGTTTGTGCCGATACATTTTCAGGAAACATCAAAAATACAATAAACCCCAATATAATGAGACTTAATACTCTGAATTTCATTATTCCTATGCGGCACATAAAGAAAACATTACTTCGACAATGGTCGGGGTTTGATTTTCAAAAGTAGGAACTCTTTTCCATTTTCAAAAAAAAACATGAAGGTTTTTAAAAAAAATTATTAATGTTATTGTTTTCTTTTTACATTTGCATAGCAGGATGTCTTATATTTGATTGATTTATTTTCTGCTGAAATAAATTTGATTTTAGCATGTTTTGCCACTACTTTTAAAGGATGAATAACGGGTTTGGAGGGTTGTTAATTCCAAAATGTAAGTTATGAAAGTTATCGTCTGTAATTTCTCTGCTCTCAATGATCTCCAGGTCAATGAAGGTACAGGCATTTCAATAGAAGAAAGCCTGACGAGATTGCCTGGTGTGAATATCAGAGAAATTACTATTATGTCAACCACAGAATCTGTTACCGGAATATCGGAGAAAGATTCTGTTTTTTTATAGGGCAATGTAAGCACGGAATATTTTTTCAAAACGGTTTTGTCAATCTTTCACCAAACCTCTTGGTTTTTAAAGTTTCACTCTGATGGATGAACCCAAACAAGATAAATTTACATTAAGTATCACTGAATCTCCTTCAGAGTTTCAAAACCTGGAGAAAATGGAGGTTGGAGAGTTGATCGAATCGATCAATCAGGAGGATGGAAAGGTTCATCTGGCGGTGCGCAACGCTTTGCCGCAAATCAAGAAGGTAATTGAACTGGTTCTTGACAGGATGTGTCGCGGTGGCAGGATATTTTACCTTGGAGCAGGCACCAGTGGAAGGCTTGGTGTACTTGATGCATCTGAACTTCCTCCAACTTTTGGTGTACCTGATACTCTTGTGATCGGGTTGATTGCAGGTGGGGATGTTGCTCTTCGCAAAGCCGTTGAGTATGCTGAAGATGATATGGATATGGCATGGAAAGAATTACAGGAAAGAAATATCAATTCTCTGGACACTGTAATCGGTATTGCAGCCTCAGGCTCTACTCCTTATGTTGTTGGAGGGTTGCAGTATGCCCGTGAGAACGGAATTCTAACAGCCTGTATAACCTGTAATCCGGGTTCGAGGGTAGCAGAGGTAGCTGAATATCCCATTGAAGTGGTGGTCGGACCCGAGTTTGTTACCGGAAGTACACGCCTGAAGGCAGGGACTGCCCAGAAAATGGTACTTAATATGATCACTACTACCATCATGATCAAGATGGGCAGGGTAAAAGGTAACAAAATGGTGAACATGCAGCTTACCAATAAAAAACTTGTGACAAGAGGTACGCGAATGATCATGGAAGAACTTGGCCTGGATGAAGAACCTGCCAGAAACCTGCTGCTGATGAACGGTTCCGTTAAAAAAGCCCTGGAAGCATACAAAAACAGGCGTAAAAGGAAATAATGACAATGAAGAAAGTGTTGGTATTTGTTAAAATCTGTATTCTCTTTTTATATAAAAACAAAATGCATTACATTTATTCTTAATAACCCGAACAAAATTTTATCCAATCAAAACAAGACCTAACAAAATGTATTAAACATGAAGCGAATTTTAATTGTAACGGGCCTGCTGGTCTTCATGGGCTTTTTTGCTTATGGCCAGCAAAGGCAAATTACAGGAACAGTCAAAGACGTTACCGATGACACCCCATTGCCAGGTGTTACGATAGTGATCAAAGGAACTACCCAGGGAACTACAACCGATATTGATGGTAATTTTTCTGTCAGTGTCAGTCCCGGTGATATTCTGGTTTTCAGGTTCATTGGTATGCAAACCCAGGAGATACTGATTGAAGATCAGCGCGTGCTGGAAGTAATGATGGCGCCTGATGTGGCAACCCTTGAACAGGTGGTTGTAACAGCCTTAGGTATAAAAAGGGAGGAAAGAACCCTTACCTACAATGTGCAAAGCGTTCAGTCGGAGGAACTGGTTGCCTCACGCCAGGAAAACCTGGTGAATGCTCTGCAGGGAAGGGTTTCCGGAGTTCAGATCACATCTACCAGCGGAGCTCCCGGTGCTGCATCGGAAATCATCCTGAGAGGTGCTACTTCTGTGGATGGCGATAACCAGCCGCTTTTTGTAGTAGATGGTGTTCCCATTTCCAATGCATCAGTAAGGGGAACCACCAACCGTGCTGCCGACATTAATCCCAACGACATTGAATCTATCTCTATCCTGAAAGGTGCTGCTGCTGCTGCTCTTTATGGTATTGACGCAGCAAACGGTGCCATTATCATTACTACGAAACGAGGAGTTGAAGGAGAAGTAAGAGTGGGATTAAATACTTCCACAACCGTTTCGCAGGTGGGTTCACTGCATGATGTGCAAAACACCTTTACCACCGGTGCAGCCGGGTTGTATAATCCACGGACCTTTTCGCACTGGGGGCCCTTGTTCAGAAGAAGTGACAATGTGTACGACAATCTGAATAACTTTTTCCAGACCGGCGTTTCAACAAAACTTGATGCCAATGTGAGTGGTGGTTCAGAAAACCTTACCTATTATCTTGCTGTTTCTGATCTGAATGATGATGGTATTGTCCCTAATACCAACTATGGCAGAACTTCGGCTTTGCTAACCGGTTCGGCAAAGATCCTTGATAACCTGACCGTTACTACCACTGCAAATGTGATAAAAACCAGTAATGAATACGGTATTGTACCCGCTTCAGGTGGCTGGATGGCCAATGTGTACCGCTGGCCCCGGTGGGATAATATGGAAGAGATTTATAATCCTGATGGCAGTGAAAGAAATGTGTGGATCCCCATCAGCGGCAACCTTGCTGATGTGCCCGATAATCCTTTATGGGTTGCAGAAAATAATATCAGGGCCGATGAAGTCAATCGTACCTTAGCATCTGTAAATGTCAATTATGCCATCAATGACTGGCTATCCCTCGATTATGTTGCCGGGCGCGATTTTTTTATGCAGCATTACAAAGCTGTTAGTGTGTGGGGTTCAGCCGGAAATGCCCATGAGGGGGCTATCAGCGAATTCAACCGCGAAAGTGAAAAGATCACATCAACAATGATCCTTACCTTCGACAGGAAACTGACTGATGAGTTTACACTTACTGCACTTGTTGGTAATAATATTCAAACCGACTTCGCCCGTAACAGTTTCATTGAAGGGGAAAGGTTCAGGAACCCAACTTTACATTCTATCAATAACCTTCAGGAGATCAGGACATCACAATCTACTGCAAGAAGGAGAATAGTTGGTGTATTTGGTGATATAACACTTGATTACAACCGTTACCTCGTGCTTGGTGTTACTGCCAGAAATGACTGGTCATCAACGCTTCCCCTGGAAAACCGGTCTTTCTTTTATCCTTCATACAGTTTTGCTTTTATCCCTTCTGAGTTTTTTGAAGGCAATCTGGCGGATGTTCTCTCATTTGCCAAACTTAGGGCCAGTTATGCGCAAGTTGGTAAAGATGCACCACCCCATCGTCTTACCCAAACCCTTACACAGTTTTTTGGGATCAATGGCGGGTGGAGAAATGACCCCTTTGCCGGTAACCCAATGCTTAAACCTGAGATCACCACTGAGTTTGAAATTGGTGCCGATTTCCGCCTGTGGCAGGGGTTATTTAATATCGATTTTACATACTATGAAAGAAAATCGGATGATCAGATCATCCAGCCACGTGTTACACCTGTTACCGGAGCGATCCTGCAAACAGTAAACTCCGGTTCGGTTGAAAATAAAGGTATTGAAATGCTCATCCGAAGCAATATAATCCGAAGGGATGAAATAAAGTGGGAAACATCACTGAATCTCTTCGGCAACCGTTCAAGGCTGACCAAACTGTTTGGCGACCTTGTAGAGTTTCCTGTTACCTACGGACAGGTTTCTTCACAGGCCATAGCCAGTTCCTGGCTGGGTGAGCCCCTTTTCGGTATTGTAGGAACCGATTATTTACGTACTCCTGACGGCACCATTATCGTTGATGAAGAAGGTTATCCCATCATTGATTCAGAAAAAAGATACATCGGTAATCGTGAGCCCAAATTGTACTATGGACTAAACAATAATTTCCGATACAAAAATTTTGAGCTGTCATTTCTTTTAGATGGTACCTATGGTGCACAGATCATGAATGCAACCAGCCAGTTTCTTATTTCCAGCGGTAATCATGCCATGCTAGAGAAATACCGCAACCAGGAATTCCTCTTTAATGGTGTAGTAGAGCAGGAGGATGGCAGCTATGTTCCCAATGAAACACCCATTATTCTGAACAGGGAATTTTTCCAGAATACCTATATACTGGCCGGAACCAACTTTGTTGAAGAGGTTTACTGGCTCAGGCTGCGCAATGTTAATATCATCTGGTATCTGCCTGAAAATTTAATCAGCCGGATTGGCATGAATCAGGCATCTCTTACGGTCAACTTCCAGAATGTACTGCTTTTCACCAATTACTCCGGTGGCGATCCTGAGGTAAACAATGCAGGACCTGGCGGTGGAGCAAGTGGTGCCGGCACCATGGGTGTCGATTACTTCCAGGTGCCCCTGAGAAAAGCTGTAACAGTCGGATTAAATCTCAGATTTTAAAAAATATTCTGATTCAATCACTCAAAAGTGTTTAAAAATGAAAAGATCAATAATATTTCTTCTGTTTACGTTTGTCTTCTGGGGTTGTGAAGACTTTCTCGACGTAAACGAATCACTGGATAACGATGAAAGAACAACCCCTAATTACATGCTGCCTGCTGTATTGGGCAATATGGCCTACCAACATTACGGGCAGGCGGAAACTACGGTTTATATTACACAGTATGTTACCACCGAATTTGGTACCAATGCTGTAAAAGACCGCTGGGATTACCGTGGTATACTTCGCTACGGAGTATGGCGCCGGCATTATTTTGATGTGGCCGGTAATGCCCATAAAATGATACAGTTTGCTGAAGAAGAAGGCTCAAACAATTATTTGGGTGTAGGAAAGATCATGATGGCATTCTCTTTTCTTACCGCAACAGATATGTTTGGCGATATGCCCATTTTGCAGGCTTTTACAGGTATTTATAATCCCACATATGACTCACAGGATGTGGTATATGCTGAGGTAGAAAAATATCTGGATGAAGCTATCGAAGCTTTGCAGGATTCAGATATTACCGACCGGGAAATGTCAACCTCCGAAGATCATATTTACCAGGGCGATGTACAGAAATGGCTTTCTTTTGCCTATGCCATTAAGGCCCGTATGAAACTTCATACTGCCAATTTCATGGGCAACTACGATGAAGTGCTGCAACTGGTTGAACTGGCAAAACAAAACTGGGCAGAACCCTTATATGATTTCCCAAGTGATGCCGATAGTGACTGGGAACGAAATTTATGGGGGCCATCAAGGCCCAGCCCGCAGTGGGATTTTGCTGAGATACGCAATTCTCTCAATTCATCTATACATACCGATTTCTTTATGCATGCCATGACTCTTTCAGGAGAACATGATCCTCGCTTATATAAGCTTACTACTCCCGGAGCCAATGGAAATTATTTTTCTGTTCCGGCAAGTACAGGCAGGGGTGCACTTGATATTGAAGATTTTGCTATCCTGTATGACGGTTACTGGACCCGGGATGATTCTCCTATCGTTTTCATTACAGATGAAGAACTGTTTTTCATTGAGGCAGAAGCTGCTTTTTATTCGGGAGATTTGGATCGGGCCTATAATGCATACATCAATGGAATTCAGAGAAATTTCAGCAGACTGGGTATTACCGGAGAGTACAATGATTACATCAGCTCTCAGGCGGTGGTGCAAAGTGCGGGGCAATTGCAGATAGCTGATATTATGATGCAGAAATATATTGCTCTGTATCTGCAACCCGAAACCTGGGTGGATATGCGGCGCTATCATTATTCCAATATTGCCTATCCCGAACTGGAGTATCCCGAAAATGCGCTTGAAATTTACAATGGAGAATGGATAAAACGGATGCCCTACGACCCGCAGACCGAATATATTTACAATCCCAATGAAATTGAAAGGTTGGGTGCACGTGATGACAATTGGGTAGTAACACCTTTCTGGTGGATAGAAAACTCACAACTTGGAAAGTAATAACACCAAAATCTAATGAAAATGAAAACAATTTTTAAAATATTTTTACTGATGATCTTAGTGGGTTTCTGGGCATGTGAGAAAAATGATCCGCTTGCCGATCAGGGTGAACTTACAGGAGAAATGGTTCCCTTTAACCTGCTGGCTCAAATGCCCGATGCTGCTGCAGGTGATACCATTACCCTCAGAAATGTCAGCTGGGCGGTGGACGATAATATCGAAACCATTACATTGTACCACAGTGGATTTAAACTCAGAGACTATGAAGTTAAGTTGAGAGTGCAAACAACCAATGAAACAGTTGAACTTTCTGTAACGCACCTGGAAGATTCTGTGCTTTTTGCTTCAACATTTATAGCTGAGTACCCAGAAGAAGGTGCTACGTTGAATGACTACTATCAAACCCTTGAAAACGCCTATGTTATTCTTCATGATTTTGTTGTACCTATGCAGTATGCATTGACCAAAGAAAATAATGAAGAACTCATTATGGCAATGAATGACCAGGTCTTTCAGGCCGTGGTGGTAAAATTCAGCGAAGTTTTTAACCGTGCGGTTATGACCACTGTATTTCCGGAAGTGAACCCCTTCAATCTTGATTTCTTTGTGGTAGATGATGAAGGTAATATTACAGGTGAAATTACGGATGAAGGCAAGCAGTATATTATCGATAATATGGATCGTGAATTGCTTGTTGATTTTCTCAGGGAAGCAGCAGTTTCAGATAATACCCGCGTTACGGTTGAATCTGTTGCCAGACTTGAGGGTAGCGAAGCCGGCGCGAATTCCGAAAGAACATTCAGAGTATTATAGCAAACCCAAAAAAAAATAAAGACATGAAAGCGATATCTTTCCTGAAAATCTCTCTTCTTCTGCTGGTAGCCTTGCTGCTTATGGTTGCCTGTGAAAAGGAGGAAGAAAAAATATGGGACGATTCATTCGTAGGTTTTTCCATCGCCGATGAGGATGACCTGAATGCCCCGGCAGAAGTGCAATTTATAAACAAGACCAAAAATGCTGAGTCCTATCACTGGACTTTCCCCGAAGGACGCATCATCCGCGATGGGAACGTAACACAGGATTCCGTTACCACAGCTATTCAACCCGAAAGAGTGTTTTATTCCCTGCCCGGGGAATACCAGGCGCACCTGAGGGCCATTGCCGACGGGGAAGAAATGGAATATACCAAAACCTTTACGGTGAAAAAGCCCAATCCGCAGATTATGCATGAACCCACCGGTATTGTTTACGACGATACAGTAACATTTTATGCTGAGTTCTTTCAGTATCCCGGGCTGGAAGATGAAGTTACATATTACTGGGAACTGGGTAATGGAGAAACATCAACCGATGCTAACCCTGTTACTACATATAATCCGCCGGGTGTATATACTGTTTCACTTGAACTGTTTGATGGAGTAGAAACCCTTTACGCCTCACGCGATATTAACGTACAGGCCGAAATTGCAAAAACCTTATACTTCACCAATGCCTTAAACCAAAGCCTTTACAAGAAAATGCTCTACACAGGTACCGATCTTCCCCATGAAGATGTTGGGGTAGATGTAGGTTTACATGCTCTTTCTGTTTCTGTTTTTGAGGAAAGGATTGTAATTACCGTGGCAGGTGAAAATATTCGTTTTGCACCGGAAGAGACTCCCGCTGACGGGTATATCTTCACCACCAATCTCAATGGTGGAAACAGATGGAACATAACCGCTACAGGCAACGACCATGACTACCGCGACGATCCCTTCGTGGGAACAGTGGGATCCGATGGTACGGTTTACTGGCTCGATCGCTTCCAGGGTGCACGCAGGCTTAACTACGAGGAACAGGATGCCGGTTATCCTGAACCCTATGTCTTCCATGAAGCATCCGAAGGATCGGAACTGGCAAACCTGATCGGGGTATCTTCTGCCTATGGATGGACCGATGGTGCTGTACGGATCGTGAACGGTGAACTCTGGTACAGCAAGCACGGTACCGGTAAGGGTTTATACCGTTTTACCACAGAAGGTGAATGGATAGGAAAAATTGAACCCCTGTTCGATTACAAAATCAGGACCTTTGAAGTAGATACTGAAAATGAAAAGATCTATCTGGCCGTCAATCAGGCTGCAGGAGGTGTTGATCCCGGATTATATGTTTGCAACATTGATGGCACCAATCTGAATCTTGTTGATTCACTTGCAAATTTTTCAATGCAGGGAGGTGAAGCTGAACGCACTTATATTACAGAAATTGTTGTGGATGCTGATGGTGGATATGTTTACTATCCCTTCCGCCACGAAGAAGATATAAATTTCCTGGGTGAGATTGTCGGTGATGGCAGTCTCTCCGGTATCAAACGCTGGAAGATAGATGGCAGTGAAGAACCTGAATTTTATGTTACAGGTGTAATTCCCTATGGTGTGGGAATTGACCATGTGAAAAGATAAAAGAACGAAAGGCCGGCGGTTGGTAAATAATGATATATAATCGATTATTAACCGTCTGCCTTTGTTGAATTTTACAATTGAAAAACACTACTGACACGTAAAAATTGAATAATGAAAAAACTGTTACTCTCTGGTTTAATTCTTTTAATCATCTCAACCCAAAGTTTCACACAGGAACCTGATCGTGAGTTGCGTGCCGTATGGCTGACCAGTGTTTACAATATCGACTGGCCTCATAGTACAAATGTTTCTCCTGCCAATCAGCAGAACCGTTTACGGGATATCCTGAACCGTCTGCAGGAAACCAACGTAAATGCAGTATTATTCCAGGTGCGGCCCACGGCAGATGCCCTTTACCAGTCATCATACGAGCCCTGGTCGAAGTGGATCACAGGTACGCGTGGCCAGGAGCCGGCATACGACCCCCTGGCACTGGTGATTGAAGAAGCCCATAAGCGGGGTATTGAAGTGCATGCCTGGTTGAATCCCTATCGTTTTGAAATTTCAGCAGGTGAATATGCAGGTATGCCGGGAGATTATTCCCAAACCCATCCTGAGCTGATCTTTACTCATAATAACAGGACGTATTTCGACCCCGGACAACCGGGCACAACCCAACTCATAAAAAATGTCATCGCTGATCTCATTACTAATTACAACCTTGACGGGGTAGTGTTCGACGATTATTTTTATCCGTCAGGAATGCC
>CAYXIT010000001.1:38620-71315 GCA_964465275.1 uncultured Bacteroidales bacterium
GATCAGATAACGTATGATACATATGGAACTCTTGAGTTTGTGCAGCAATGGTATCCCGATCTTACGCGTGGAAACTTCAGGCGAGCATCTGTAAACAATATGATCAGGGAGGTCAATGATACCATCAAAGCCATTGATCCTCATATGGTTTTTGGTGTAAGCCCGGCAGGAATTTATTCCACCCAGGCATCTGCTGCTGCTAACTGGGGCACAACACTACCCTCGGGTATTTCGGGTAATGATAATTACAACGTGATTTATTGCGATCCCCTGGCATGGCTGCACGACGGATCTGTAGATTATATATCACCCCAGCTATACTGGGTAATCGGCGGACCTCAGGATTTTGTTACCCTTACCGAATGGTGGGGATTTCAGGCATCACGCTATGAAAAGCACCACTATCCCAGTCTGGGATCGTACAGGCTTTATTCACAAAAAGATATGCCATTCCCGGGCCTCGATCCATATCCAGCTTTTCTTGAATCTCTTATTTCTCATTTTATAAAAGGAGAATCAAATAAATTTAACTGGCCGGTAACAGAAATTGAGAACCAGATCATTGCCAATCGCAACAACCCGCATAACCTGGCACAGGGGCTTATATTCTATAATACCAATACGTATATCAATACCACCAAAGACCTGGCCGGCTACCTGGCCGATGGTCTGTTTTCTGAGAAATCCATATTTCCATACATTCCATGGTTGCCGCCTACACAACCCGGTGCTCCTGCCATAGCTGAAATTGGTGCCATTGGAGAAGATCCTGATGCGCTTGCCATGAATATTGGCAACAGCCCGGCCGAACGTTTTCTGCTGTACGGATGGGAGCAATTGCCCACAAAGATCAATCCTGATGAAGCCGACTTTATGCAGGTAGTGTTTGGGAAAGATTTCGCACGATTTTATCCTGAACAAAATGCCTATTTTTCTATAGCAGAATTTCTTCCCAACCGCGATCTGGGTAATTTTTCAGGAACATATACTTTTAATTATCTCGATCCGGCTGTGATTACCGGTCCTGACGATGAAACCATTTGCGATATGTTTGCTTTCACCTGGACACAGGTGCCCGGAAGCAGCTCTTATCAGTTGTTGATCGCTACTCAGCAAAACTCATCCAATCTTGTGTATGTCAGTCCCGAAACTACACAGACTTTTTTTGAATTACCCAGCGGATTACTGGAAGGACAACAGAACTATGTTTTTCGTGTAAAGGCAATATCCGATGCTGGCGTCTCCTGGTCAGCACCTTCAGGTTTTACTACCGGTTATCCGGTTTCAACCGTTTTAAATGCACCTGCTGATGGCGCAGTGAATGTGAATATGAGCACCACAATGCAGTGGAATACCATTGCTGAAGCAGAGTTTTATCATGTGCAGGTGGCAACTGACGCCTCTTTCGATGAGCAATACCTGGTAGTAGATCAGCAACCGGTTAATCTGAATATTCTTACCATAACCCTTGATGAACCCAATACACAGCATTATGCAAGGGTACGAACTGCTGATGATTGCGGGTATTCTGTTTGGTCAGAAGTAAATAGCTTTACCACCGGACAGGGAACATCCGTTGAAGATGCTCGTCCACATGTACTGAGGGTTTTCCCCAATCCTGCCCGTGATAATTGTAAGGTCGACTATCCGGTGGCAGTAGGAGAAAGAGTCATAAAATGGTTTTCAACCGGCGGTCAGTTGCTGCATGAAGAAATCAGGAAGGACATCAGTACTTCCGATACATTTGATTTGACTAACCTGCCCGCAGGTTTATATACCGTTCAGATCCAGACCGGGAATTATGAAAAATTTGTTTTCCGGGTGGTGAAGGCCAACAGGTCGAAATAGTTACATTAAGGAGTCCGGGCGCGACTTCGGGTCGCACCCGGACTGGAAAAATTTAAAAACCAGAGTCCGGGCACGACCTGGAGTCGTACCCGGACCAATCAGAAAATCAAAACAACACAAACCTATGATCACCTATCCAAAATCCAAAAAACAAAGAAAAGCAATCTTGTTGCCGGCAAAAGCACTTTTGCTGCCGGCCTTGTTTTTTATGATGCAAAGTTCTCTTTTTGCACAGCCACAGGCTGCCGGTGAGCCGTCTGTGCTGATCTCCTCACCCATGCATAACTTTATGAATGCAGTATGGTCGCCCGATGGTCAAACCATCGCTTTTTCCACTGATAATTTCAACGGAATATGGCTGGCTGATGCCGATGGCAGTAATCTTCGCCAGCTTACCGATGACGGAGCTGTGGGCTTTGGTTTCTCATGGTCGCCCGATGGCAGTTTTATCCTGGGCAGGCCGGCAGTTTACGAAAACCGGCGCCGTTATCACCAGGTAAAGATATATGATGTGAACACAAAACAACAGGAGGTACTGCTTGATAACACGCGCGATTTGTATGGTTTACCTGCCTGGTCACCCGATGGCTCGCAGGTGGCTATGGTGCTCGACGGCAAGATTGAATTCAGAACATCTGAAAAGTTGGAGAAGAATTCTTCAGAAACATCCGGGAGTGTGATCTATGCCATCAACGGAAAGCTTTTCAATATCAACCAGGTTACCCGATCCGATGTGGAAATTACAGCTTTTGAAGGCCGAACTATTTTTAACGTAAGCATTTCGCCCAACCGCAGCAAAGTAGCTTTTCAGGTGCAGGGCAAAGGATTGTATGTACTCAATACCGATGGCTCGCAGCTAAAACATCTTGGACAAGGTGAACATGCATCATGGCTTCCCGGCAGCGATTATATTGTTGTAACCATGGTGGAAGACGACGGACATTATATTACCGGTGGTGAACTCTATGCCGTTAATGTGATTACCGGTGAATACCATCATCTTACCGGCCATACACAGGCAGTTGCGCTGAAACCTGCAGTTTCTCCTTGTGGTCATTGGGTCGCTTTTGAAAATCCCAATGATGGCAATATTTACGTTATGGAGCTCAGGTAGTTAAAAGTATTGTTGTTTTCAAAAGATTTGTATTATGAACCAAAATATATCAACCGGTTATACAATTTTGCTGGTAATATTTATCAGCAGCTTTTTTACAGTTTTTTCCGGTAAAGCTACTGCCCAGGAGGTGACCGGCCTGAGCGACTGGACTTTGTTCATTGATCAGGGTCATTCACAAACTGAGAACATGGGCTTATACGGATATTCAGAAGCTGAAAAAGTCCTTCGTGTGGGCTTGGCTTTGCGCGATTTCTTTTTTGATGAAACGGATATCGATACGGTTTACCTTGCAAGGCATACCGATTCAGATCAGATATCATTGGAAGCCCGGGTTGCTTTGGCCAATACCCTGGGTGTTGATTTTTATTACTCCATTCATAGTGATGCAGGCCCTTCGCACGTGAACAGCACGTTGATGCTATACGGGGGCTGGAAAAGTAATGGTGTGCTGGTGGAAAAAACTCCTGAAGGGGGTGCCGATTATGGTGAAATACTGGACTGGGACCTTACCGGCACCATGCGCATTGACCGTCGTGGAAATTATGCCGACCGGGTATTTTATCAGGGTGATGTGTATCACCATGAGAACCAATGGCCCTATCTTTATGTGAACCGGGTTACCACAATGGCTTCTCTCCTCAGCGAAGCCGGATTTCATACCAATCCCACCCAGCAAATGCGAAATATGAATGCTGAATGGAAAGTGCTGGAGGCTCTATCAGCATACCGGTCTTTCCTGGAATGGCACGATATTAACCGCCCTGCCATTGGTGTGGCCACAGGTATTATTTCTGATATAGAAACCGAGCTGCCACTAAATGATGTTACTGTTACCATAGGTGATCAGCAATACATTACGGATGGGTATGAATCTTTGTTTTATCAGTATTCAAACGATCCGGATCAGCTTCGTAACGGCTTTTATTTTTTCCAGGATCTTACTCCCGGCGAAACTGTGGAAGTTACCTTTGAGAAGGAGGGTTATCAGACCCTTGTGGCAGATTTGCCCATCGTTTCCAATCCCAATGGCCTTACAGAAGAAAATCTGAGTTTTCTTGACCCCCAGATGGTTTCATTTATTCCACCCGTGGTTACGGAAGTTCAGCCTGAGGATGAACAGGATAACCTGATCCCCGGAACGTCGTTGCTTATCACTTTCAGCCGTATCATGAACCAGGAATCTGTGGAGGAAGCATTCAGCATTCAACCCGAAGCAGAGGTTATCTTTTCATGGAATGATGATTTTACCCTCAATATTAATACATCTCAGCTGGAATATCTGCAAAACTATACACTTACCCTGGACGGTAGCATAGCAAAAAATCTTTTGACTGAGCAGTTTCTGGATGGTGATGGCGATGGGGAGGAAGGAGGCGATTTTCAACTGGAAATTACCATGTCTGATGAAGATACCGACCCTCCGGCCATTATTGAGCAATGGCCATCTGAAAATTCACCTGCCTATGAACAACGGCCGGTTATCAGATTGGTTTACGACGAAGAGATCATGGAAGAAAGCATTGGTGAAAATGCCATAACTGTTACAGGTACGTATGCCGATATAGCTATACCCGGTATTGTTCATCATACGGTGGTTAATGAAAAAAGTGTTTTGCATTTCTTCCCCACCGGTAATATGGCCTCCGGACTGGCTTACACGGTTACTGTAGAGGGAGGTTTATCGGATATGTTTGATAATGCTACCGAAACTTACCAGTTCCAGTTTTTTGTCATTGATCAGCCCGTTACGCAAACAATCGTTATTGATGATTTCAATGACGGAATTGTATCGTGGTGGCACCCCGATCAGGCCGGACAAACCGTTGGGATCATTCCTGAATTAACCAGTCGCACACACAACAATGATGTAGTTAATTATTCTGTGGAAAGTACCGGTAGTATGAAACTGAATTATGGCTGGGATATGGGTTCAGGCGCTCATTACATCAGGCTGTACCTTCCTCCCACTGCACCGCAAAACGGCATCAGGTTTAACATTGACGATGTGCTGCAGATGTATGTCTTTGGCGATGGGTCGGACAATGAGCTGCGAATGGTCATCCGCGACGGGGCAAACCAACTGGAATCCCACGAATGGATCACCGTTGACTGGACCGGCTGGAAATTAGTATCATGGGATTTGAGTAATGAAGAAGTTTTTGGTGTATTCGGGCTGGGTGACGGACAACTGGATGGAGCTAATTTTTACATGGACGGTTTCCACCTGCGTAAGCCTGAAGATGCTGTTACCGTGGGTGCTCTCTATTTTGACCATCTGCATTTTGTACAGCGCGAAGAAATTCAATACCCCACAACCCTTTTCGAAAACTGGGAGATATATTATGATTTTACCACTGACATCTTTCCATGGATCACCATAGATGTGGATGGTGATGATACCTGGAATCCTTCGGGATTTACTTTCCCCGGTTCGGGTGAGCCTTATGCATTTAAGGTGCTGAATCCGGCTGAGACCACACCTCCAATTGATGATGATCATCCTCCCGTGGATGGCAGCAAATATCTTATTGCCATGATGTCGCAGGCGCTTGATGAGAACAAATGGTTAATATCACCCCAACTCCTTGCCACAGAAACATCCGAACTGAGCTTTTTTGCACGTTCCATTGAAGTGGCAACCTATGGGCCCGAAAGGTTCAGGGTTTATATATCAACAGATGATAATACGACCTTTGAATTTGATCCTGAAAACTTCACCATGATCTCTGAAGGCGATTATGTGGAAGCCCCTGTTGACTGGACAGAGTACAACTATTACCTGGGTGGATACGCCGGTGAAGTTATCCGTTTTGCCATCCAGTATGTTTCTCACGATGATTATATGCTGATGCTGGACAGGTTTGAAGTGGCGGCTGCTGAAACTTTTTTGCTGACCCTGGATGCCAACCCGGAAGAAGGGGGTGATGTGAGCGGTGAAGGTGAGTTTGCTGCCGGACAGGAAGTGCAGGTTATTGCCACACCGGCAACCGGCTGGGCTTTCGATAGCTGGACCGACGATGATGGCAATGAAGTAAGCACACAGGCAACGTACACTTTCAATATGCCGGAAAATGATCTCAACCTGACAGCAAGTTTCTCGCAAGTTGCCTATGATCTTACACTTCTGGTTGACCCCGAGGATGCAGGAACTACCCAGGGAGAGGGCAGTTATTTCTATAACGATGAAGTTACCGTTACGGCCTTTCCTGCAACCGGGTATGTTTTTGAGAACTGGACCGACCGCGACCTGGTAGTTATGAGTACCGATGTGCAATACACCTTTAGTATGCCATCACTGAACTATCAGCTTACGGCGAATTTTATCCTTGAAACCGATATAGCTGATCTGGATGAAGAATTTATTAAGGTATATCCCAATCCTTCAAAAAATAATCTGTATATTTCATCTCCTGAAATCATAAGCTTTGCAAGGCTGATGGATATGAGTGGAAGGGTAGTATATGCCGGTAAACAACAGAATAATGAACTTATGATAAACACCGGTGATCTGGATGATGGATTTTATATTTTACAACTTCACCTTGAAGACCGTATTTACAATACAAGAATACAAATTTTAAAATAAGGTGGTCTGCTGTAGCAGGAAATTTAAAAAAATCCTGCTGCAGCTAATCACATGGTAATCAACACATAATAATATTATCAACCCAAAAAACAAATGTATATGAAAACAAAAACTACAATGACAATGATCTTCAGCCTGTTTTTTATCCTGGGCATTTTTGCACAGGGTTATGCACAACAGCTAAAAGACAATGAAAAAGAAAACCCCAACTTCACCTACATTGACGACTTTGAAGAAGGTGTATCCTTGTGGTGGAATCCTGAAGGCAGCGGAAGTACTGCCGGTATTATACTGGAAGATGATGAAGGAAATCTGCTTACTTATCGTGAACGTGATACTTTAACTGTTAACCCGGCTACCGAAAGTACAGGCTCAATGATACTGGCCATACAATGGGACAACGATGTAGAATACATCGGAACACCCAGCCACCTGGTAAGGCAGCATATGCCTGCCGGAAATGCCAATGTTCCTGAGCGCAGGTTTCAACCTGGGCAGGCACTGGAGGTATATGTTTATGGTGACGGATCAGGCAATCGCTTCCGGTTCATGACACGTGATGGTATTCCAACCCTCGAAGGATCACAATGGATTGATATTGACTGGAATGGCTGGAAAAGAATCACCTGGGACTATAATAACCCTGACAATGTAGTTGGATGGGTAAATGGTGATGGTCAGATGGATGGAGATGATTTTTACTTCGACAGTTTCCAGATCACAAAAGATGCTGCCGGTATAGTAACTGGTGCCGAACTTTATTTCGATGATTTCCGTATCGTTGATCCCTTTAATGTTACCTTTAATATTGCTGATGCTGATGGATCAGAGATCATATCCATCAACAATGTAACCTATGAAGCAGGTGAAACTGAATTCTCTTTCTTTCCCGGCGAATACCAGTACTTTGTGGAGAAAGACGGGTTTACTACTTTCATGGGCACTTTTGAAGTGGATGATGCAGATCTTGCCATTGATGTGACCCTTGAAAGTGGTGATGACCCTGAATACACTGTTAACTTTACCATTCTGGGAGAAGATGAGCAGCTTATTCCCGATGCTGTAATTACACTGGGTGATGTTACCAATGATGTGGGTGATTACGAATTTACCGTTACACCCGGTTTTTACAGTTATACCGTTAGCAAAGAATTGTATTTCGACACGGAAGGCTTTGTTACCGTAACCGGCAACAACATTTTTGTAAATGTGATTTTGCAGGAGATCCCCGATATTTTCTACAATGTATACCTGAACTGGGATGTGGCTCCCACTGCAGCCGCAACCACCAACCGCGAAGAACATTATAGTGTTTGGGTAAGTACATCCGACGCCGATACATTAACGCCTGAAAACTCTGTTATGATCTTTGAAGAAACCCTTAGCAGCAGTCATCCGCAATGGGAGTATGAATCACGGCAGGTGGAGATATCACAGTATGCCGAGCAAAATATCCGTGTTGCTTTCCGCCACCACGATGTAACCGGCAAAGACCGCATCATCATCAGCAATGTGGAAATTTCCGGTCCCGAACCCGGTGAACCCGAATTTACTGTATTGCTTTCAGAAGACTTTGAAGGCGGTCTGCCCGAAGATTTTAATCCACAAACCTTCGATCCGACCGACCCCGAAGCCTACGATCCCACATGGATACCCGAAGGATGGGCAAGCATCGACTACAACGAAGATGATTTTACATGGGAATACGGCATTTATGTTGACCAGAACTTCGACTACAAAACGTTTATGGTAAGTGCATCTTACGATGCTTCCACAGGTAATGAACTTACACCCGATAACTGGCTCATCACGCCAATGGTAGAAATGCCTTTGGTATTCTTCTACGATGTGGAATTTATTGTTACCGATGATGATGGCAATGCCATTACCGATGCCGTAGTTACCCTGAACGGCCAGGAGTTTGATCCGGGACAGTATACCTTTGTACTTACCAATGGCGATTATGATTATGAAGTATCGCTGGAAGCTTATGAGACCGTGAGCGGTAGTTTTACGGTAGAAGGCGAAGACCTGCAAATACCGGTTACCCTTTCCATTATTCCGTTGTTTGATGTAACCTTTAACGTGAATATGAACCAGGCCGACGGATTTGAGCCCGGTGAAACCAATGTATACTTCACCGGTAGTTTCTTCGACTGGGCAGTGCCCGGCACTGTGGACGGTCAGCAACTGAGCCCTACTGATAATATTTACATCTTCACCCAAACCCTCCAGTTGCCGGCAGGTACTTACGAGTACAAGTATTTCGATGGTCCTTCTTTTGACGATGGTGAATGGCCCGGCGATCCCAACCGCGTAATTGAAGTAACTGAAGATATGGTTGTGGATGATGTGTTCGGTGTTCAGACCTCTGTGGATGATTTTACAAATAATGTTGTGAATCTGTTCCCCAACCCGGCAAGCAGCCAGGTACAGATCACTTCAGATAGCAGAATTATGGAAGTATCTGTTTACAACATTGCCGGACAGCAGGTTTACCGCCACAACCCCGGTACCCAAAATCATATCATTAACGTCAATGCCTTCCACAACGGCATTTACATGGTACAGATCCTCACCCCCGAAGGCCTGCAAACCATGAAACTGCAGGTGGTGAAATAAAGATTATTTTTTTGTTTAGTGAGGGTATGACTTTGAGTCATGCCCTCACTGTTTTTATCCGGCACTCGTCCGGGTAGGACTCCAGTTCCTGCCCGGACTAAGGCCTGATTTACCAACCCACGCTGAGCGGAATTTAAAATTCCGCTCTGAACATCATTGAATTTGTAATTCAATACCCGTTGAATCAACATTTTTAGTGAGGGCATGACCCAAAGTCATACCCTCACAGCCGTTAATTCCACCACCCGTCCGCCCAGGACTTTCAGTTCCTGCCCGGACTAAAACCTGATTTACCAACCCATAAATATTGCGCTGCAACACTCTTGTAGTTCTCACAACCACCGCTGCGTGCAGCGCCCGGAATCATGCGGGATGCATGATTCTACAAATGTTAAGCTCCTCCGGAGCAGGTGGAATCAGATTAACTGGCTAAATAAAAAAGGAACAAAAAGCAAAACAATAAATAATCTTCAAATACCCCGATTGTGCCAATCATTCTATAAATTTGCAGAAGAAACTCCCGGGTTGAAATGGCAAAAAAAACACTCTTCAGGGTTGAATTTGAAACGGATTTCCGTGTCGTGGGTGTTTTTTGTCCCGAAAAAGACTACCGGTTTTGCTGGCTGCTCAACAACAAACTGGATTTTAACTTCCGCCGTGCACCCGATTTTACCGATATTACGGGAAAAAGTGAAAATGCTGAACTGCATTCTGTATATCGTTACGAAAGGGAATCTTTGCAGCGTAATTATTTCCTGGTAAATAACCGATCCAGTGAAGGCAGTCGTCTTTTCAGCAATCCTGCCGGACTTGATTTTCTGTTGCTGGTAAAGGCTGATGATTCGCGCTTTGATTACAACCAGCTCCTGAAAAAAATCCGTGCACTGCCCCAGGTTACCGCCGCCTATATGCTTGACGATGCCCTGGGCAAAAACAAGGATGCTTTCATGTATGATTTTGAAGTGTACCTTTCGCAGGAGCTGAAAATGTGATGGGTCATGAAATCCGAACCGGTCCGAAGGCGAGCTCAGCGAAGCTAAACCCGAAATCCGAAATGTACTTCATACAAGCCTGCTGATGCTAATTCCAGATTCCGAATATCTTTTTCAAATAGATTTACCTCAGCACATTACTTTCCTTACCAAACCAGTTAGCACAGAAAACAACGGAAACAGCCGCCAAACTTACAAGAGAAACTACAGTTAGGAGATAATGCGGCAGATGTATGGTTCCTGCAATAATTTCTTTTGTGGCAAGCGTTATATTTACGATGGGAACAAGAGCCGTAACCGCATTGTATTCCATCCCGGGAATAAGCCCAAGGGCAGCCGGAATAATTACAATAAAAGTAAGCGGTGTAACAATGCTTTGTGCCTCCTTAAATGTTTTGGCGTAGATGGTGAGCGGAACCAGCAGCCCGGCAAAGAAAATAGTGAGTGGGATCAGCATCAGCAGCAGATACATAACAAAGCTGAAGGTGAGAATCCCCATTACCACCGACATGATAAAATCGGGAAGTCCTGCAGAGATCTGCAATCCGATGAACAACCCCAGAATGGCCAGCATGGCAGAAATCAGACCGGTAAGGGCGATCACAACCATTTTTCCCACCAGTATTTCAATGCGTGAAACCGGTGCGGTAAGCAATGTTTCCATGGTGCGGCGTTCCTTTTCGCCGGTAAAAAGGTCAATAGCCGGGTACATGGCACCTGTAAAACAGAAAATGATAAACAGGTAGGGCAGAAAACCACCGGCCAGCTTTCCGATCATCTCCTGATCAGTGGCAATATTAACGGATTCGGTGCGGAAGGGTTTGATAAACGACCGGGTAAGCTCTTTTTCCTGCAGCCTTTCATTTATAATGTCGTTTTCATATTGTGCAAGGAGCACGTCAATGCGATCTTTCCCGGTTAAACGGGTACCTGAAAAGTAAACCTTAAGTGAAGTTTCTTCCATATTATCAAGTGCCCGGGCAAATCCGTCAGGGATAAACAGACCGTATTGCAGACTGTCGGAACGGATCAGTGCTTCCAGCTCACCGGCATCATCCATATACACCAGCTCAACTTTTTCCTGATTTTCCAGGAAATTATCAAGTCGGGTATCGCTATCTTCACTTACATATCCGATCTTTAACGACCTTACCTGCTCGCGTTCCATTACCGACATTTGCAGCCGGCTTGTGGCGATGAATATTACAGGAAAAACAAGTACTGGCACCAGCACCATTACTATGATGGTTCGCTTATCTCTAAGGGTATCCAGGGTTTCTTTTTTGATAATTGTGATGATATTTTTCAGCATAGTTCGTTTGATTTCAAATTACTAAATACGTTTGCGTGTCTTTACAATTTAAACCTGCACACTCTCTTCACTTTGTGTTACGATATGGATAAACTCTTCGGTGAGATTGTCAGTCTGCATCTGATTGCGGAAGTTTTCCATGGTATCATTGAAAAGAATTTTACCATTGTGGATGATCCCCAGATCATCGCAAAGCAGATCCACCTCGCTCATGATGTGTGATGAGAAGATCACAGTTTTCCCCTGGTCTTTGCAATCGCGGATCAGTTCAATGATATTTTTGGCAGTAATGACATCCAGTCCGGATGTAGGTTCGTCGAAAACCACCACCTCCGGGTCATGGATCATGGTACGGGTAATGCTAACCTTTTGTTTCATACCGGTTGAAAGTTTACCGATACGTTTATTGGCAAAATCGTGCATGCCCAGCAGGGTATAAAGACGATCTTTACGGTCTTCGATAACCTTGTCGTCCATGCCGTTGAGTTTCCCAAAGTATTTGATCATTTCGTTTGGGGTAAGTCTTTCGTAAAGTCCGGTTGTTCCCGTTAGGAAACCCATCTTAGCCCGGGCTTCAGAAGGGTTTTCATTGAGATCAATGCCGCCCACTTTTACACTTCCCGATGTGGCACGCAAAATAGTAGCAATGATACGTAGTGTGGTGGTTTTCCCTGCCCCGTTAGGACCCAGCAAGCTGTAAACCCGGCCCGGCTGACATGTAAAACTCACATCATGCAGTACTTTCAGTGATTTTTCTTCTACACCGATCTCCTGCCTTTGTTTCTTATTGAGTGGAAATTCCTTATTAAGGTTACTAACTTCGATCATTTTATCAGTGTGTTTAATGAGATAAAACTGTATTACCCCGAAGTTAGTCGCAGCAAATAAGGTTTTGTTACAAAGGCATAAGCTTTTTTGAGGAAATGTATTAATGATTGTGGGGAATCAAATCATACATCCTTACTCTTTTCCTTCCATCTTTTTTGCTTCATTCCAGAACACATCCATTTCGTCGAGCGACATTTTTTTCATATCCTTATTGGAAGCATTGGTTTGAGCTTCAAGGTATTCGAAGCGGCGGATGAATTTCTTATTGGTGCGTTCCAGTGCACTTTCGGGGTTTACATCAATGAAGCGGGAGAAATTGATCAGTGCAAAAAGCAGGTCGCCGAATTCCTGTTCAATTTTTTCGTGGGGGGCGTTATTGTCAACTTCGTATTTAAGTTCGTTGAGTTCTTCCTGCACCTTATCCCATACCTGGTGGGGTTTTTCCCAGTCAAAACCTACACCACGGGCCTTGTCCTGTATACGGTAAGCTTTTACCATGGCAGGCAATGAGGCAGGCACACCTGACAGCACTTTCTTTTTCCCTTCGCGCAGCTTGATCTTTTCCCAGTTTTCCTTTACCTGTTCATCATTTTCGGCAATGGTATTGCCGTAAATATGCGGATGGCGGCGTATAAGCTTTTCATTGATATTCTCAATAACATCCCTGATGTCAAAAGCGTCTTTTTCCTGCCCTATTTTGGCGTAAAAAACGATATGCAACAAAAGGTCGCCCAGTTCTTTTTTGATTTCATCCAGATCGTTTTCAAGGATGGCATCGGCCAGTTCGTAGGTTTCTTCTATGGTGAGATGCCGGAGGCTTTCAAGGGTTTGTTTTTTATCCCAGGGACATTTGGCCCTGAGTTCATCCATGATATCAAGCAATTGCTGAAAGGCTTGCAGTGTAGAATTTTCCATCAGAATTATTTTTTGCAAAGGTAAGAAACAAATAAGTTTTTGTTTACCATGGGCAAAATATATGATGTAAAAGAAATCGGGGATAATAAAATTGATTTATCAGGATGCATTTGGCAGGGTGAGTCTGATCCAGAATTCGGCACCCTTCATATACTCACTGTTTACTCCAATGGTGCCCCCCATGAGTTCAATGAGTTCTTTGCTGATGGCAAGGCCGATGCCTGCCCCTTCATGTTCGCGGGTATATGAACTGTCGGCCTGTGTGAACTTATCAAACAGAATGGGTGTCTTCTCTCTGGGAATGCCAATTCCGGTGTCTTTTATGCTTATTCTCAATTCGGTGGCGTTACCGGGTTTAGTGTTAGCCATTGCCGACACAGTTACATTGCCACCCGATTTTGTAAATTTTATGGCATTGGCCAGGAGGTTGGTTAATATTTGTTGAAGCCGGAATTCATCACCCAGTAAACGGATGTTACGTATTTCCTCATAATCATGTATCAGATTGATTTCTTTCTGCAAAGCGGCTGCCCTGAAAATACCCAGGGTTTTATCCATTAAGCTGCCAAGCATGAAGGGGTCTTTTCGGATTTTAATACCATGAGCTTCAATGGCTGAAAGCTGGTGTATGTTGCTGATCAGTTCCAGCAGGCTATCGGATGATTCTTTCACAACCTTCATTAATTCAGCTTGTCTGGATGTAAGCCCTGAACGCATCAGTATGTCAGTCATACCAATAATACCGCTCAGGGGAGTACGCATTTCATGGCTCATGTTATCTAAAAACAACTCCTTGGCTTTATTTGCCCTGGTTCTTATTTCTTCCTGCTTTTCTCTTTCCTGCTTTTCCTTTTCCAGGGTAATGTCTTTAAATATCCGGCAAAGGTATTTGCGATTGTTGTCATTGAACACAAAACTGGTGACAGTAAGATACTTTATCTGCCCATCTTTTGTTTTCATGGAAATGTCGCGGGCCACCGGCTTTTTACTTTCATCTTTATCGAAGAAGCGGAAAAAGTGTTTTTAATTACGCAGCAAATTACTCCTCCAATGGTATCTCTATCCAAACGAACCGAGTCAATCAGCGCGATCATTTTTTCTGCAGTTTCAGGATCTGGGCATCGGATGATATTTTTTTCAGCTTCCCTGATGTTACTGATGTCCTGTGCAATACCCATAATTTTACCATCGGCCTGCACAACACCCCTGGTATACAGGTGCAAAGGAGTTTTGTTCTTCCTGATAAACTCCCATTCCATATCTAAGGTGAAATTGACATTTTTTATATTTTGTGAAGCCAGATCAAGTTTTTCCCTGATCATCTTCTGCTGGTCGGGAGATGCATATCTTCGTAAGAACCGGTCGATGGGAATTACTACCTTTTCATCACTTTCCGTTGAGCTGAAATCCTTAAGTATGCTTTTGTCAATGATCAGTTTGCGCGAACAAATGTCATATTTCCAGTAACCCAGCCGGGCTATAGCTGCAGCATTCCATAATGCCGATTTGGTATCCTGAAGCTTGGCCCCCATTTTTATGCCATGCAGAGCTTTTGATGCCAGTTGCGAGAATGTTTCAAAAATATAAGGATGCAAAAAACCGTCGGCGGGCAGCAGAAAGGAAATGGTTCCGTAAAGGTTTCCATCGGAAAATAAACCACATCCGTAATATTTTCCCGTTCCCAGTATTTCTTCCAGCTTCCGTGAAACAGGTACTGATATGGTTCCCAATGATAATTCATTGATACCGCCTTTTATTTCTCTCAGACGCGAACTGGTGTACTCATGATAAAAATGGCTGTTTTTATCCAACGGATATTTCTTGTGTAAAGGATGTTTACCAATAAGTTTGACGATCTTTTCAGATGGGAAATCCTTACCTTTCAATATTCTTGGTTTGAGATAACCCTGCTCTTTGTTGTAGCTTTTTACAATAACCAGTGCATTTTCTGTAATAAGGGAATGGGCTGTTTCACCAATGAATTTGTAGATATCATCATCTTTTATAGAAAGCAGTTTTATAGCCGCTTCCGAAAGTATTTTCAACTGATTGCTCAGGGTTTTTTCATTCTTTTCGAAGTTAACAATGGGAGTAATGTCATACAGATTCATTGTTAACCATGATGTGCCCGCCACAGGTATCACCGCTCCGCTTAAATATTTCTGATTGATAAAGACTGAAAAATCCTGTGAAAGATTAAAATTCTCCCGGTAAAAAAAATCTGAAGGCCGATAACCGTTTTCCGAAAAATAACGAAAAACAGTTTCTTTATTTAATTGATCAGATCCTTTTAAGCCCAGCAACTGTATGCATTTTGAGTTGCTGAAAATAAAATTTCCGGTATCCGGGTCGAATATGGCTATACCAAATTCCAGGCTTTCCAGTATATTGTTATGCATTGTGCCAGTAACAGTATTTGCCTGAAGTTTTGACTGGCTTTCGTAATGATTTGTTATTTCCTGGTTCTTTAATAAAGTTTGTATGAGCCGGCAGGTGTTTACCAGGAAATTAACATCTTCTTTTTCCCATTTAACATTTTCTTTTGGAACGGAAACAATAAGGAATCCTGTTAATTCTTCCCCAAAGAGCAAAGGGCTCTGCAAAAATGCTTTGGAGCCCATGTTTGCAAATAATTCTTTACAATTTGAATATATATCGGGGATATTGGCAATATTAGAGATCTGAAAAATCTGCTTTTGTCTGGCAAACTTCTCCCAAAGGGGGTATTGACTGAACTTCAGATCTTTCATGATGCCTGCAAGCGGGGCATATTGGTTATCATGCCATTCATCGGATGCTGAAAAAGTATCCTTATCAGGTTTGGTAGAAAACAGGACGACCCTGTTTGCACCATATATCTGACCCAGTTTTTCCAGTGAATCCGTAATAACTTTCCTGATTTTTGCTGCATCTGTCTCTGAAAGATGAGCTGAAATGTCCAGGATGAGCCTGTCTTTCAGGCCTTGCATAACATTTTCCAAATCTTCAGTGTTGAATTTTTCCTTTTTGTCTATACCTTTGGATGCAATACCACAGCAATATGATCTGTGTTTCTGATCAAAGTGGTTTTAGTAATTTTCAAATATAGGGAATTAGCATAGGTATAGACTTGGTGTTTTTACCAATTTTAAATAAGGTAAAACCACCTAAAAGAAATTTGTTCGTTCTGATACATCAATTGACCGTCAGCGGACACTAAAAAGATGTACCTTTTTTTTCAATTAATTGAATATTAGTCAAATACGGCAGTTGGCATAAAGTTGGTTGCCTGATATGCCAAAAATTATTAGTATATTGATATGGATCGGATTTTAAAAAAGAAGAAGTGGAACAGTACCCGAATAACATTAACAGTTCTTAGCTCTTTATTGGTGCTGTTTATCGCTTATCTTGTTTTTTTTCGCGAGAATGGCAGCCGTCTGTATGTTGATAAGGAAAAGATGACCATATCAACAGTTCGGCAAGGTAGTTTCCAGGAATTTATTCCGGTAGATGGTACCGTTCAGCCTATTGTAACAATTTATGTTGATGCAGTATTTGGCGGCAGGGTAGAAGAAATATTTGTTCGCGATGGTGCTTTTGTGGAAGAAGGTGATCCTATATTGCGATTGTCAAATGCCAGTATAGAAATGGATTATATGTACCGGGAGAATAATTTGCTCGAAGTTTTAAATAATTATCAGAATACCCGGTTAAGCCTTGAACGGAATAAATTTACTCTTGAACGGCAGATGGCTGATCTGGAGTATCAGAAAGACATTGCCACCAAAGATTTTAACAGAAAAAAGGTATATTTTGATTCAGGCCACATTTCAGAAGAAGAATACGAAAATGCCGAACGTGAATATAATATTGCCCGAAAAAGATTTGATATTGCCTACAGGGCCATGCAACATGATTCTGTTTACACAGAAACCCAGATGATACAGATCAAGGAATCCATAGATCGTATGGAGGATAATCTGAATATGCTGAACAGCAATCTCGAGAACCTTATCATTACTGCACCCATTAGCGGCCAGCTTTCATCATTTGATGCCGAGCGCGGAGAAACAAAACAATCGGGTGAAAATCTGGGTCAGATTGATGTTATGGATGGATTTAAACTTCGTGCACGTATTGATGAACGTTATGTCAACCGGACTTTTGTGGGGCAACAGGCTCAGTTCGAATATGGCGGAAGTAATTATCAGCTTGAGATACATAAGATTTACAGCAATATTACCGGCGGAGCCTTTGAAGTTGATCTTCATTTTATGGGTGAAATACCGGAAGGTATAAGAAGAGGTCAAACTATACAGCTCAGACTGGAATTCAGCGGAGTAGCTGATGCAATTATCATTCCCCGTGGCGGATTCTACCAGGAAACCGGAGGCAACTGGATATATGTGCTTGATCCTTCCGGTAGCCAGGCTACCAAAAGAAGCATTAGCATTGGGCGTCAAAACATTCATCACTATGAAGTGTTGGAGGGTCTTGAGTCTGGCGAAAAAGTAATTACTTCATCGTATGATGCATTTGGTGCAAAAGACAGACTAATATTCAGATAGTTAATGATTGAATTAATATAGAAGCAGAATTTGTTTACTCAATTAAAAAACTCAACCATGATTAAAACAGTTAATTTAACAAAAGTTTTCCGCACAGAAGAAGTGGAAACCACTGCCCTTAACAATGTTTCTTTTGAGATAGAAGAAGGTGAATTTGTTGCCATAATGGGCCCTTCAGGATGCGGTAAGTCTACCTTGCTCAACATCCTTGGCTTGCTTGACAACCCAACAAACGGAGAATACTTTTTCCTTCAAAACGAAGTTTCAGGTTTTTCCGAAAAGCAAAGAGCAAATCTAAGAAAGAAAAACATTGGCTTTGTTTTTCAGAATTTTAACCTGATAGATGAACTCAGTGTATATGAGAACATTGAACTGCCACTGATTTATTTGGGATACAGTTCATCAGAAAGGAAAAAAAGGGTTGAGGAGGTATTAACTCAGATGCAGATCATGCACAGGAAAAATCATTTCCCGCTTCAACTTTCAGGTGGTCAGCAGCAGAGGGTTGCCGTATGTCGCGCCGTTGTTGCCCGCCCACATATTATCCTTGCCGATGAGCCTACCGGTAACCTCGATTCAACCCATGGTGATGAAGTAATGAATTTACTGGAAGAGCTAAATAAAAATGGAACAACCATTATTATGGTTACCCACTCGCAACGCGATGCATCGTATGCACAAAGAATCATCAGGTTGTTTGACGGACAAATTGTTACTGAAGATAAAACTACCGAGTTCGTTCTCACATCTGTAGCCAAATAAAGTAAAATACAGAATCTTAAGGTTTTTACCTCTATATTTTAATTGGGTATAAGGTAAGAGCCAGATTCAGGAGCAATCATTGCTTCTGAAAAATTCCTGAACCTGGACAAAAACCAGTAGGTTATGATAAAAAATTACATACTTACAGCCTGGCGGAATATGATGCGAAATAAGCTTTATACGCTTATAAACATATTTTGCCTGTCGGTAGGTATTACCGGGGCTATTCTTATTTCACTTTTTGTACATCATGAGTTGTCATATGATACTTTTCATGACAATCATGAACGGATATATCGTGTTGAAGGGATATACTCCATTGCCGGTAACGATAATCATCTTGCAATTACTGCCTTTCCTCTGGGTATAGCACTAAAGGAGGAATACAGTGCAGTAAATGAATATGTCAGATTCTTTTACCAGGATGATGTACTGGTAAATATTGATGACAGAAGATTTCTTGAAGAATATATGGCATTTACCGATTCAACGGTATTTGATGTTTTTAGTTTTCCTTTTATACATGGCACTCCGCAGGGAGCTTTATCAGAACCGAACACAGTGGTTTTAACAGAATCTTTGGGAGAAAAATATTTTCCCGGGGAAAACCCGATTGGTAAAACCATCAGGATCATGGAAGATCATTTCATGATTACCGGAATTATAGAGGACATACCGTCAAACAGTCATATGAAACTTCAAGGGTTGATGTCAATAAATACACTTGACAACGAAACAGTGTATTCACTGGATCCGGGATTGTTTTGGTCTATCAATACCAACTTTACTTATTTGCTGATGCACCCTGAGGCTGATGTTCAAGAAGTATTTGATGATATGACGGTATTTCACCAGAAATATACATTACCCCTGGGTCAGTATATTGGGGGTGAGAGCCAATTTACATTTACTGCATTAAAAGATGTTCGCTTCAGTGATGTACTGTTTTCACCTGAGTCTGCCTCGGCAACTACTTTAAAAGTTTTAATTATTGTGGCAGTGTTTCTGATAATTATTGCCGCAGTTAATTATACCAACCTAGCCACTGCAAGAGCTTCTGTAAGATCAATGGAGATTGGCATAAGGAAAGCCAATGGTGCCACACGCCTGCAGATCCTTACACAGTTTTTATCAGAATCAATCTTTTTGGCGGTGATTTCCCTTGTGTTTTCACTGTTATTAATTGAATTTCTTTTTCCTGGGTTTAATCAATTGGCTGAAAAATCTTTTCAATTGTTGGATTTGCTAAAATGGCCCTTTGTATTATATATCCCTTTGATTGTAATAATTACTGGATTTCTTGCCGGTGCATATCCGGCTGTTTTTGTGAGTAGTTTGAGATCGGCTGAAATTTTGAAAGGAAGTAAAGGATTCAATACCGGTGGTTCTTCTCTTCTAAGGAAAGCGCTTGTTGTATTTCAGTTTGTTATCTCCATAATGTTGATTACGGGAACATTGTTTGTTGAACAACAACTGAAGTTTCTCCAAAACAAAGATCTTGGCCTGGAAACTCAAAGCAGGGCAGTAATTCGATTGCAAAATGAGGAAGTAAGAAGCAGAATCAGCAGCCTTGAAAACCTTGTAAAACAAAATCCTGATGTGCTGGCCACAACCAAATCTTTATCTGTACCCGGAAGAGGTTTTAACAAATACGCAGTGCTGGTGCAATCGGGCAATGAAATGGTTGAAGCAACGATTACTGCCAACTATATTGATGAACAGTTTTTTGACCTGTTCGGAATAGAGTTTATTTATGGACGTAATTTTCATGAAGATGTATCTGCTGATGCAGAAAATTCTATCATCATCAACCGAACTGCTGCCAGTTTCTTCGGATGGAACGACAATGCTTTGGGACAGCTTATACAATGGGACTTTGACAGGGAAGGAACCCCCACATTATCTGCCAGGGTTGTAGGAGTTGTGGAAGATCATAATCTTCTGAACCTGAATCACCCCATTGAACCTGTAATGTATGTATTGCCGGCAGACTCAGCAAACAGATACCATCACCTTATTGTACATTACAGACCAGGCAAAGAGAAGGAGATCATGAATTTTCTGGAAGAGACTTTGATAGAATTTGATCCTGAAAATTTTCCTGTTATCAATTTTGTTGACAAAGGCTACCAGGAGCAATTTGAATCAGAGGAAAGACTGGGAACCATTTTTGCCGTATTTGCCGTAGTGTGTATCATTATTTCTTTCCTGGGTTTATTTGGATTATCGTCATTTCTAACTGAACAAAGGAAACGGGAAATAGGGGTGAGAAAGGTGCTGGGTTCATCTACGCTGAATATCCTTGGTATCTTTTATAAAGAGTTTTCTTTACTAATATTACTTGCCACAATAATAGCTGTTCCCTTTACATGGTTTCTGCTTGACAGATGGTTACAGGAATTCGTTTACCGGGTGAATATTGTTTTTCAACCCTTTGTTGTTTCAGCAGTTCTGGCCCTTGTTGTAGCCATTATTACTGTTAGTTTCCATACAATAAAAGCTGCCGGAACCAATCCCGCCGATATTCTCAGGTCAGAATAGTTTTTCTGTTTTTATCAGAATCTGTCACCGGGTATTATTAAAGAATAAAAATGTAAAATGATCAGAAACTACTTAAAAATAGCCTGGCGCAACATTACAAGACAAAAAGGCTTCAGTTTTATCAATATTTCTGGTCTTGCCGTTGCAATGGCTGCTGCCGTAATGCTCTTTTTATACGTAAAACACGAGAGCAGCTATGATCATTTTCACAGCGATGGAGAAAAAATTTACAGGGTAACATCAGCTTTTGGGGGTGATGTAACCGATATTCTTCCACGCACCCTACCGGGTGTGGCCGAACTGATCAGGGAGCAGTCTCCATTGGTAGATCAGGCCGTGAGAATAAAACCGGAAAATTATAGCATAAGATATGGCGAACAGGTTTTTGAAACAGAGCGGTTTTTACTTACAGATCCATCTTTCGCTGAGATTTTCAGCTTTGAAGTAAAGTCAGGAGATTTAAGGCAAACACTTTCCGATATTTCAGCTGTGGCAATTACCGTTGAGCTGGCAGAAAAAATCTTTGGCGATCAGGATCCACTGAATCAGGTTATTGATGTGGAGCATTATTACATTGATCCTGATATCAGACGTCTTACTTCACGGTATATCCCCGTGAGGGTTGGGGCTATTCTTGAAGCTTTGCCTTTAAATACACATTTGAATTTTTCAGTGCTGCAATCATATGAAACGTATGATCCATTGTATGCATCAGGATTTTCAAATGATGTATTTGTATATTTTAAAACAAATGAACTGCTTACATCGGAGCAAAAGGAAGCTATTGAATCATTGATTAATGAATACGTCCTTTCTTTATTTGGTGAAGATTTCAGGGATATATTAAGTTACCACCTGCAGGATTTACAAGATATTCATTTTGGCCCGCGATTCGGATATGATATGGGAAGAAAGGGTAATCTTGAATTGATTTATGTGTTTTCGGCTGTGGCCTTTTTCATTCTTTTTATAGCAGTAATAAATTTCGTTAACCTTGTAACGGCCCGTTCTGAAAAAAAGGCCATAGAAGCTGCCATAAGAAAGGTATCAGGAGCCGGGAGAGCCAATATAATTTTTCAGTTTCTGGGCGAGGCTATTTTGTTAAGTGTAATTTCATTGATTATTGCACTGGTACTTGCAGAACTTTTTGTGGGTCCTTTCTCAAGGCTTCTCGGTCGCGAACTCAGCTTACTTGATCAGCTTACGCCGGTCAATCTGATTATTCTTATTTTGTTTGCTCCAATGGTAGGATTACTGGCCGGGATTTATCCATCTGTAATGTTCTCGCGTTTTCATCCGGCAGAGATTCTTCGTGGAAAGGCAAAAGGCGGAGGCAGAAATCCATTGCTCAGGATTATTCTAGTGGTAATCCAGTTCTCTATTTCAGTAGTATTGATTGTTTCCATAATTGTATTTAACCGGCAGATAAACTACATGAAAAAATCTGACTTGGGATTTTCTCCTGAAAATGTTCTGGTTTATTCCGGGTTAAGTAACAGACTTATCGGTTCTTTCGATGCTATAAAGGCAGAGTTGCTTCAACATCCAAACATACAAAGTGTAACGGCTTCTCATGCTTATCCGGGTTCATCGGGCAGTGGTATGTCGCTCAGAAAAGCTGAAGATGAACTTGGAGTAGATATTTCCACTACCGAATACAGAGTATATGAAGACTTTGACAAAACCTTTGGATTGAAAATAAGGGATGGCCGTTGGTTTGATTTTGATAGTGAGACCGACAGACAAAATTTTATTATTAATGAAACAGCAGCCAATGCATTAGGACTTAAGAATCCTGTGGGTCAGGATGTTGTAATGTGGCAGCGCAGCGGAAAAATTATAGGAGTAGTTGAAGACTTTCATATCGGATCACTTGTCAGTAAGATCAGTCCTTTAATTCTTTCGGCATATTCTACCCAGTTTTATTTTATTTCAGTAAAACTTAGTGGTCAAAACCACCAAAATGCCATAGATCACATTCATGAAACATTCAGTGGTTTTGATCCTAACTATAAACCTGATGATTTTTATCTTGAAAGTTATTTCCAAAACCTATACAGACAGGAAGAAAGTAATAACAAGATTCTTAATTATGCATCCTTACTTGCCGTAATTATTGCCATGCTGGGTGTATTGGGTTTGTCTTCATACATGGTTATGGCACGTAAGAAGGAAATTGGCGTAAGAAAGATCATGGGCGCATCAGGGATGCAGGTTTCGTGGGTACTGCTCCGCGATATCATTCGCTGGGTAATACTTGCCAATATTATTTCATGGCCGGTTGCCTGGTATATCATGGATATGTGGCTGCAAAAGTTCCCTTACAGGATCCAAATGTCGGTAGTTTATTTGCTTATTGCCGGCGGAGTATCACTCCTTATAGCAGTTTTGACCATTTCGGGTCAAACTATCCAGGCAGCAAGAAGCAATCCGGTTGATGCGCTTAAGGGTGAATAGCCAGCATAACCATCAACCGGACCGAACTTCACATTTCAGTAAAAAACAAATTATAAAAGATTATTCTATAATTATCCTGGTATAATATACCTGACCGGTACTCTGAGCTTTAATAAAGTAAATCCCGCCTTTCAGATCGGAAACATCCAGTTTCACTGGCGATTCACCTATTGTTTCGATATATCTGTTTATCATTATTTGACCTGTTACTGCAATAATCCGGATATTCCACGATCCGCTCTGCGGCAAAACAATGTTTATATTATTGCTCGCAGGAACAGGGAACACCTGCAGGGCATCTTCCTGAGAGATTTCATCTGTAGCAGTGGGGTAAAAGAAATATGCCGTTGCCTCGATGTCAAAAGTCATGATAATTTCGATTTCAGGCTGGGTAAACTCTTCATCATTAATGACCCACTTTTCAAATAACCATGGCGTTGCTGGTGTGGCAACAAGAGTTATTTCTTCACCATATTCGAAAATATACTCTCCTGATTCGGGATTGGTACTACCTTCTCCTTCAATGGAAATATCCAGTTCAGGGAAGAATTCTTCAAAAACAGCTTTAAGTTCCAGATCTTCATTAAGCGTAAACTCCAGAACCGGATCATCTGAAATCGGGATATCATCATCGTCAATTTCTCTTGTCCAGTGTTTAAACTTCCAGCCGGGTATTGCTTCAGCAGAAAGGAGAATTTGTTCTCCCGCCCCGAAAGTTCCTGCTCCGGTTACTGATCCTGTGCCTTCAGGTTCAACTTCAACTTCTACGGTAAAATCGCGTAATTCCAATATTGCCGTAAATTGCCGGTCTCCGGTAATCTGGATCTGGGTTTCAGATCGGGTTGAAACGATCTGATCATTTGACAGCCAGTGAAGGAAAATATAACCGACTGCAGGCTGGGCAGAAATTGTAATATTCTCACCATGATCATATACGCCTGCTCCTTCAAGAGCCACGACAGCATCTTCGGGTTCAGCATCAAGCATAATTTCCCAGGTGTCAACTTCAAAAATTGCCTCAATACTGGTATCGTCCTGCAAGGTTACTTGAATATAATCATTGTTTCCCGCATCTGCTCCATTAATAAGCCATTGCGCCAGAGTCCAGTTTTCACTTGCAACAGCATGAATAGTCATTTCACTACCCGGCGTGAAAAGATGATCTCCCTCAGGAACACTCAACATTCCATCTCCGGTAACTGAAACCGATAGTGTAAATTCATTGCCCTGGGACTCGATTGCCGCTGTTACTTCATTGGAAGGAACGGTAAGTTCTCCGTTGGGCCTGCGACCCGTTATATAATATGTATATGAACCCACGGAAAGAGGTCCATCCTGGAATTGGTTCTGCTCAATATCTGATCCTTCAAAAATTAACTGATCATTGCGATATATATTAATGCCGGCAGCGGTAATTTCGTTTTTACCAGATCCTTTGTCTTCATAGACATTTTCCCATGTGAGATCAATAAAGTTATCATTTACGATACTGTAGGAAAGATTTACCGGATTAGGTATATCTTCAGCAAACTGTGCAAAAACTTCCACCTGGTCAAGCGATACGCCCCGTCCTCTGTTTCCTTCTGCTTCAAAAGAAATCTGTGTTTCTGAGGATAACTCTGGTATATCCAGTATCACATTGTTCCATGAAAACTGATTGAAGTCGAGTGTTTCCATCAATTGCCATTCCTGTTCAGGCTGGGTGCGATAAAATACCCTTAAAACATCCTGATTTCCTGTTTGAGCAGGGTTTGCATAAAAAAAGGATAATTGTGCAGAACCGTAAGCATCAAGGTTCATGACGGGGCCAATGAGTTTTGTTCTGCTTCCGTTCAAAGCAAGGGTTTCTACCCTGTAAAACACATTGCCACTTCCTTCATAAGATGAATAAGGGTAGCCATCATCGTTTCCAACACCTGTCAGCCAGTCTACTTCGTTTACAATGTATTCCTGTTGCCAGCATGGTGAAATTTCTTCAGTATTGAATCCTTCAAAGAAGGGAAATACGGTAATTGCATCGCAGGTTGTGAATGCATCAGTATCAAGACCGGTTGAATATTCAGGACCGGGATGCATATAAGACCATATGCGGTAAAAGTATTGAGTGGAAGATTCAAGATCACTATGGATGAAGTTTTCGCCTTTTCCCATATAAATTACAGTTCCACCATCATCTATTTCATCACTCGTTGCATAAGGACCTGAAGGAATACCAAATTCATCTGAATCATTTACAGCAATCATAACAAAATCTTCTTCTTCATTCAGTTGCCACTGCAATTCAATCTCACCGGAAGAAGCAGTTATTGCATTAAAATTGAGTGGGTCGCTAACTGCCGAGCTGAATGGGTCCAGACCACCGAGAGCCGTTACGTCTGATCCCGTCGGATCAAGCCAGTCACTTAAACGTGTAGCGGGGCTTCCACCACCATTCCATGAAATACCGAAACGGCCATACCAGTCGGGTTGTGTATTACCGCAGGCTGCATAACCTCCGTGTAACTGCCCGAGGATGCGACCTTGCGAATCAAAAATGGGTGAACCGCTTGAACCGGGTTCGGTAGTTGTGCCTCCGCTCCAAACAATACGCCAGTGAGTATTTCCAGAGCCGGGATTACCAAGGTAACTTGCTGACTGAACTCCTTCTGTGGCATAGCTGAACTTTTTGATGTCTCCCCGGGGATGATGAACTCCTGTTATGGTTTCTGTGAGTATGTTCTCGGTAGTTCGGTTCCAGCCGGCGTAAAAAGGATTGTACTCATCGGGGATGGGTTGGTTTAACTCCATGAGCCAGAAATCAGAAGAAGAATTACGGGCAATCTGCGTGGCACCTGACATTGAATTGTAAGGAGGAACAGACGGCGGGTCAGCACATTCTTCGCTTTGCCAGTTAAACCAGAATACTACGGTAGATGGATTGCGGTAGCAATGGTTGGCCGAGAGAACATAAGGTGTTTGATCCTGCTGTGTATTATTGATGGTGGCACCGGTGCAAAAACCATTTCCGCCTGTTACCAGCATAACTACTGATCGCACCTGTTGCTGCCATTCATCGGCCTCGGAACAGGCTACATTCAGGTTGCAGGAACCGCTGTCGCCAAATCCTTTGGCAAACATAAAAGGATCGCGGTAGGCATGGGTAACCATTTCTATGCTCAGTTCTCCGGAAAAGTCAACGTTAGCTGGTTCAAAATATTCAACAGTTATATGGTCACCTTCAACTAAGGTGGTTGCAAAATACCCGTCATCCTGGTTATTGTAATTGGTAAATGCGCCAAGCACTCTGCTGCGTTCCCGGTTATAAACATAAAGTTCGGCACCCGGAGGGAGCTTATACTTATCGAAAGTAAGATTTATGGTATATGCACCCTCAGATTCAATGGAGACCCTCCAGAGTTTATCACCGTTTTCCAGAACATCCCATACACCTGAATTTTCAGGAGTAATATCTACGTAAAGATTATCTCCGAATCTCCATGGTATATCTTTTATGGTATCAAAAATCATATCCTCCTGTAACAGACTTTCCACATCTACCTTTGCCATCGGTATGACAGGTATATTTTCTGAAAGGTTGGTTTTCAGGAAACTTGGAGGAGTACCGGGCTGAGATATCTGGGCAAAAATGCCGGTGTTTAAAGAGATTAAAGAAAGGGATAAAAGAACTTTAAACAAAAGTACAGATTTCATTTTCATAGTATCAGATTTGGTTTTAGAATAAGAAGGATAACACAAAAAAAGGCCGGAATGTTCCGGCCCTGATTTTTTTATTTGAAAATGATTAGTTTGTTACAACCAGCCTTTTGCTTTCAACCACTTGATTGTCAACAATGAGTGAATAAATATATATGCCATTATTCAACTGCTGTGTATTGATACGAATTCGGTTATCACCATAACTGAGGTTTTCTGTATAAACCTGTTTTCCCAGCAGATTTCTGATCACTATTTGTGAATTACTGCTTATTGGCGGAACGGTATATTCAATCCAGGTATAACCGCGGGCAGGGTTGGGTTGAGGATCGGAAAGGTGAAATCTTTTTCCTGAATCAAACCCTGATAAACCGGTTGTGGTTTCAATGTTGAACAGAATAGTAACAGAAACTGTATCAAAACTTTCAGATTGACTGTAAAACTCATATTTTACTTCTGATACTCCTTCAATACCACCAGTAAGGAACTCTGTATAGAAATCTGTGTCACGCGATATTTGATCACCCTCAAGGATCAGGGGATCATCCACATCAAAAACATCAGGTGTAAAACAAGAACCTAACCAGCAAAATGAATTAAAAGCCCCTTCAACAATATCTACTTCTGTTTTGCTGACAAAAATATCAACAGTTTCTTCACCCGTATTGCTAAGAAAAATATTTACTTTGAAGTAACTATCATCAGGGGTCCCGTTAATAGTAATAGTTTGATCTGTTATGTCCTGCATATCAGAATCAAGCACTAATACCTGAGCCTGACCGGGTAGGGCAAAAAGTAAAGATGTGATAAAAATCAGTAATATTTTCTTCATGTTCAACCTCCTGTTATTAGGTTATTAAATGCAAAGTTAAGAATTAATGGTGTAAGGACAATAATCAAGCCAAAAAATAATATTGCCAATCCCGGGTTATAGGGCTTATAATTCAGAAAACGTTACGGAAAATATGTTCATAAAAATGTAGATATATCATTACATGTTTTTTTTGTTGAATTTTGATATAAAAGGTTTTTTAGACTGATATATTCCAATAAATCAACAGTAGTTAAATTCAATCCTTTAAAAGCAAGATGTATTTTACTTTATAAATAATCGTTTGAATAATTTTATTTTTTTACTTTTGATCCGATTCTATTTAAGAAAAAAAAGTTCTAACCAAAACCCATGAAGAATGAAAAAAGTAATCTTTACCCTTTTATTTGTATTGCCTTTGTTTGTTTTTGGCCAAACAATTGTTGATACTGAACCACAGGATAAAAATGTAGTTCTTGAACAATACACAGGAATAAACTGTGGTTTTTGCCCCCAGGGATCAGCCATTGCCAACCAGATTTATAATGCAAATCCTGACCGTGTTGTTGTTATTGCAGTGCATACCGGAAGTTTCGCCAATCCGGGTGCCGGGCAACCCGATTTCCGGACACCCTTTGGACCTTCATTGCTAGGGCAAACCGGTATTACCGGTTTTCCGGCCGGAACCTTAAACAGACATGTATTTCCTGGTTTTGAGATGACTCCGGGAGGCACAGGTATGGGGAGAGGAAACTGGACATCAGCTGCCAATCAAATTCTTCCTGAACCCTCTTACCTGAATGTGGGCGCTGAGGCACAAATTGATCTTACTACACGCGAATTGACAGTAGATGTTGAAGTTTACTATACAGGTGACAGCCCTTTGGCTACCAATAAACTTAATGTTGCTCTTCTTCAGGATAAAACCTATGCTTATCAGGCTGGCGGTGGTTCTGATTATGAACATAATAACCGGCTTGTGCACTTATTAAGCGGGCAATGGGGTGCTGATATTACAAGCACAACGGAGGGCTCATTACACAAACATTTACTTATACAATACCTGATGACTATAATCAGATTCCTGCAGAGCTGGAAAATATGAGGGTTGCGGTTTTTGTTGCTGAAAACACACAGGAAGTTATTTCCGGGGTGCAGGTTACCCCATCTTATCTTAATGCACCAGAATTTGAGTATGGAATAATAGGTCATTCCATTCCTTCTGATCTTTGGGATGGAATACTTGAACCGGTTATTGAAATAAAGAGTTTTTGCCAGGAGCTTACTTCCCTTGAAATTGAATACAGTGTAAACGATGGAACGGCATATACCTATGAATGGGAAGGTTCATTGCCATACGCACAAACATCCAATATTACTTTGCCGCAAGTGGAATTTGATTTACTGGATGTTAATGAATTGGTAATCAATATACTTAATGAAGATGATAGCCCTGAAAATAATTCACTGACAGTAGCATTCAATGCGGCACCTGCAACTGATAACAATGATCTGACAGTTCAGGTCAGGACAGATCAATATGGTTCTGAAATTACCTGGAACATTACAGATCAGGAAGGAACAATTGTAGCCAATGGTGGTCCATATCCCAATTCCGTAAATACTCATAATCATGATGTATCAATTCCTGTGGGTAATTATTCATTAACTATAATTGACTCTTATGGAGATGGTATATTAGGCGGAGGCTATATCAGATTACTTGATGGCGAAGAAACTATTGTTAATATTCCCGGAAATAGCTATACATCCATTGGATCAAAAAAGTTTAAAGTAATTGAGCAGGATATAACAATATTTTTTGATATAGATGATGGTGATTTAGATATTGATATTGATGGAATTGTTAATATTTATTTTAATGTACCGGTAACTCATACTGATGAATCTGAGATTACAAATGAAAATGTTGCACAATTGATTAGCTATGCTACAGCAACTTCGGGTAAAGAAGATGTGGATTTTACCGCAACGATTTCAGAAGATAAAAAGCACATCAATATAGTACCCGTGAATATGCTTGAATTCAATACTGCATATATGGTAGAACTGGCATCTGTTATGGCTCCTGATCAAACTATCACCGAACCCGTAAGCATTGTGTTTACCACCCGTTCAACTTACGGTGCGCCGGTTGCCACCTTTGATGTGATTGATGAAAGTACAGATGTGCCTGTTGATTATACTTTCACTGTTGAGTTTAATCAACCTGTACGTCATGCCGATGGTTCTGAGATCACTTTCCTTAACATTGGTCAGTTGATCACTTTCCGCAAAGATAACCTGGAAGGAGATGCGGTTAATTTATCTTCAGCTATCAATGAAGATAAAACCGTCATTACCCTTAATCCGCTGGCAGATTTGCTGCCTGATCAGCAATATATCCTGGGTATTGGTGAGCTCATGGGACTTGATGATGAAATCAGTGATCCCGTATACATTACCTTTACTACGGAGGATGCACTTTCTGCAGGTATATCAGATCTCACAGAAATCAATATATATCCCAATCCTGCAAGAAATAAATTCTACGTTGATCTGCCTGCAGGTTCGGGTGAAATGCATTTGCGCTTATTTGATATCAACGGGAAATTGATTTTCAGTAAAGTAACCAATGCTCAACAGGAAATTGTTGAAATAGAAAATCTTAAACCAGGCCTTTACTTTGTTGAAATTGCATCTAATGGTTATTCTGTAAGAAAAAAAATAGCAGTAACCGATTGATCTGCATAAAATGAAAAAGACACAGGATTTGATTAAGATCTTATTTCTTAGTAACTTCAATGTAGCTAATAATAAATCAAATATCTGTTAATGTGGTCCGGAGCAGTGCAATGTAATACTGCAGTGCTCCGTACCTTCTTTTTCAAATCTGTTATTATGAAAAAATTCTTATTTCCTGTTTTTTTAATTTTAATCATTTCTTTCTTTTTGTTTTCAGAA
The DNA here is from genome assembly GCA_964465275.1 of uncultured Bacteroidales bacterium. GTDB lineage: Bacteria > Bacteroidota > Bacteroidia > Bacteroidales > UBA7960 > SKVR01. The sequence goes on from CAYXIT010000001.1 coordinate 69,619, forward strand.
GCATACGCAAATGGAAAATCTTCTGCTATACGAATTGATTACTTTTTCAGCGGGCCCGTGCACAAAACCTTTGATGATTACCAGCTAAAGGGGGAAATAGTTTACATGGGCAATGATACTATTCAATCTTTGATTGTCAATTATGAAATCGGCGATGATTTTACAGGTTCTGAGACACTTGCTGATATCGAAATTCTTCCTTATTATCCTTTCAGATTTTTGGTTGATGAAGCCTGGATCCCGGAGAATGAAGGCAGTTATGAAGTCAGTATATGGTTTTCCGGCATCAATGACAGCGACCCTGAAGAAGTTGTAAGCGATACCATGAGGGTTAATGTGGAAGTATATAACGAGCTTGCAGAGAGACAATTGGCTTTGCTGGAAAGCTTTTCAAGCATCAATTGCGGTAGTTGTGCCACGATAACTCCACATCTCAGAGCAATTGTAGATGAAAATCCTGAATCTTATGCTATGATTTATTACCATCCTTTGCATTATGAAAACAGTCCGCTCCACAATTTCAATTCCAAAGATCAGATTATAAGACGCGATTATTACGAAATTTTTTATACTCCCTATTCTGTAATAGGAAACCTCTATGAGGGTGGCAGCGAAGGAGTATCAGATGAATTGATGGAACTTGAGATTAATAAGTGGTCCGGCTTTTCTGTTGAAGGAACATGGTATGTTGAAGATGATACACTTCATATTTTCACTGAAGGTGAGATTTTTGTAAATACCCATGAAAAGGATTACAGACTAATGCTGGCAGGAATTCAGGATAGTGTGCACTTTGATGATCCTCCGGGTTCAAATGGTGAAACAGATTTTTATCACGTAATGCGCTTTTTTGCACCTGATGCACAAGGCACTAAACTTTCAGCAGGAGAAGATAATACTGCTTTTTTATATGAAATCAGCATGCCCTGGTATGAAACGCTTGAACCTGAAAGTATGACAATGATTGCTTTTGTTCAGGAAATGAATACATCGGAAATTTCGCAGGTAGTAAGATTAGATTATCAGGCACCTGATGATGACGACACTACAAATATTTCAGAGTTTTCGAACAACGATAATCCTTTCGTGGTATACCCTAATCCTGCAAACCAATTTGTGAAGCTGGAAGGAGATTTTCAGGGTATGAAGCCTGAGCAGATTTTGGTTTTTGATATGCAGGGAAAGCATATTAAAACGGAAAAGGCCACTGATCATATTGATTTTAGTAGTGTTCCTGCCGGGATCTATTATTTGGTGATTCACTCAGGAAACAAAATTTTCAGGGAAAAGATTTCTGTAATCAGATAATAAAACCTTAACCAATCAACTTAATACAAAAAAGCATGAATGTAAAACTCAGAATTATTTTTGCCGGAATAGCTGTGATACTTCTGGTAAGTAACGGTTTTTCACAGGGAACCGGGGCGCGAACCATTCCCGATCACACCATAAAAACACTTGACGGACGCGATTTCCAGACATCTGTTTTCGGAAATGATGGAAAGCCTTATGTGCTTAGCTTTTGGGCCACCTGGTGCCGTCCCTGCTTAAAAGAACTCAATGCCATAGCCGAAATATATGATGAATGGCAGGATATGGGTTTTAAGGTCATTGCCGTAAGTACTGATGATGCCCGAACCCGTGCCAATATTCTTCCTATGGTTAACGGACGTGGCTGGGAATACGAGTTTTATCAT
>CAYXIT010000001.1:71325-85597 GCA_964465275.1 uncultured Bacteroidales bacterium
CGATTTTCGCCGGGCTATGGGAGTAAATATGGTGCCCCATACTTTTATTATCAATGGGAATGGAGAAATTGTGCATCAGCATACGTCATTTGCCGATGGTATGGAATGGGAGATGTTTGATAAATTGATGGAACTTCTTGAAAAAGAATAAAAGTATGACTGTAAAAGGGAGATTTAAAATGCTGACCATTCTGGTTAGCTTATTAATCAGTTTTCAATTATCAGCGCAGGAATTGCTGCCCGGGGCAAGAGTTTGGGGAAATTTTCAATTAGACGCCCAGTATTATCAAAATGATTCGTTGATAGGGGCACCAGATGTTCCTGAGAAGATATTAATGAATGCCTTTGCCAATATCAATGCCGAATATCAAGGTTTTACCGTTGGGCTAAGATATGAAAGTTATCAGAACCCTTTGCTGGGTTTCGATACCCGGTACCGTGGCAATGGAATTCCTTATCGCTTTGCCAGTTATACACAGGACAATCTGGAGGTAACTCTGGGTAATTTTTACGAACAATACGGCAATGGGCTGGTATTGCGGAGTTATGTGGAACCTAATCTGGGTCTAGACAATTCCTTTGATGGTGTAAGGCTGCTTTATCGTCCGGTTGAGGGTATTACCCTGCGCACACTTGTTGGGCAGCAACGCTTTTACTGGGAAAAAGGGCCCGGGATCGTAAGAGGGGCTGATGCAGAAATTAATCTTAACCAGGCTTTTAAAAGTCTCTCAGAAATGCAGAGCCAATGGATATTTGGCCTGAGTGGTGTAAGTAAGTTTCAGCGGGATCAGGATCCCATTTATAACCTGCCCGAAAACGTTGCTGCTTTTTCAGGGAGGGTAAATTTCTCCAGGGGGGGGCTTAATATCAACTCTGAGTATGCATATAAGGCAAACGATCCCTCGTCAGAAAATAACTTTATATATCGCCATGGAGAAGCTCTGATTTTAAATACATCATACTCATTCAGCGGATTTGGGCTGCTCCTTTCTGCAAAAAGGATTGATAATATGGGCTTCAGATCAAACCGGAATGCTACAGGTAATGATCTGCACATCAATTATCTTCCGGCCATGACACGTCAACATCTTTACAGCCTCACGGGTATGTATCCTTATGCCACACAGCCCGCAGGTGAAATGGGTGCACTGGCTGAGCTAACCTTTCGTCTGCCACGGCAATCATTGCTTGGCGGACCTTTTGGTACTACAGTTACCATCAATTCAAGCATTGCCAATGCTATTGATAAACAACCATTAAATGATACAACAGCTATCGGGCAAACAGGAACCGATGGGTATACATCCCGTTTTTTTGCATTAGGTGATGAAAAGTACTTTCAGGACTTCAATATTGAAATCAGCCGAAGATTCAACAGAAGCTTAAAGGGTACTTTCACTTATATGAATCTGTTTTACAATCAGAATGTAATTGAAGGTTACCAGGATAAAGAGAATATAAAAGCCCATATTTTTGTAGCTGACATGACACTGAGGATTGAGCGCCGCAAATCGTTAAGGTTTGAGTTACAACACTTGTCAACACAACAGGATGATGGCAATTGGGGCATGTTGCTTCTTGAATACAATATTGCCCCCAACTGGTTTTTTGCCGTGTCAGATCAATACAACTACGGCAATAAAAATGAAGATCTGCAGGTTCATTATTATACAATCAATGTAGGATACAATAAAAATGCAAATCGTTTTGTATTGGGTTGGGGTCGTCAAAGGGAAGGTATTATTTGTGTGGGTGGTGTTTGCAGGGTTGTACCTGCATCAAATGGGTTCACACTTGGTGTCACCAGCAGTTTTTAAAGGAAAAAATTTAAACAAATGAAAATATTCAACAGGTTAATTCCGGCGTTGTTATTGGCTTTGGTTACTATCTCCGGATGTGATAAAATTGAGCCTCCGTACTTGACAAACACCAATAATGATGGGGGAGATGGCGAAGTTGTCCGTAAATTTCTCCTGGAAGAATTTACCGGGCATCGTTGCCCCAATTGCCCGGCAGGAACTGAAACGGCAAAAACTCTTAAAAACTTTTATGGCGACAGGCTTGTAATTGTTACTATACATGCAGGTTTTTTTGCTATGCCAATAAGTGCTCCTTTCGATTACGATTTCAGAACCCCGGAAGGAACTGCTTTAAATAATCATTTTGGTATTACACAAAATCCTGTAGGTATGGTAAATCGTACCGGGTTTGAAGGGGCATTGCTGCTGACTCCTGCTTCATGGGGTTCTGCAATGCAGGCATTTGAGGATTCGGAACCCGACATAAGGCTGGATATCGGCCTTACCAGTATGTCGGGGGATGGAAACTACAGGCTTGATGCCGGTGTTACATCCCTGAAAGATCAGGAAGATGACTTATATCTCGTAGCTCTTTTGATTGAAGATGGAATCATTAAGCCACAAAAAACCAATGATCCTGAATATCCTGATGGTGAAATACTTGATTATGAGCATAATCATATACTAAGAAAAGGTATAACAGATATTTGGGGAGAAAAGATCAGTGAAGGACTTTTTGGAGTTGATGATGTACAGCATCGGAATTATGATTTTCAGCTGGATGCAGAATGGGTGGCAGATAATTGTTCTGTAGTTGTTTACGTTATGAATTCGAATATGGAGATTTTACAGGTGGAAGAAAAGAAACTTCCAACCAATTAATCATTTACAACTTCCTGGGTACAACTGTTGTTTATCTGAAAGTTAAGATATATAAACTGATAGCTAATTATGAAAACTGCACTGATTGCAGGAGCCTCAGGTTTGGTGGGTTCCTTTCTTGTGAAAATGTTGCTCGAAGACGGGTATTATGAAAAAGTGAAAATCCTGGTGCGCAAACCCGTTGACCTGGAATACCCTGCCCTGGAGCAAATTGTATATGATTATGACAATCCTGAGCCGGAGAAACTTGTTGCTGATGATGTTTTCTGTTGTTTGGGTACAACCATAAAAAAAGCCGGCTCTAAAGAAGCATTCAGAAAAGTAGATCATGATTATCCGCTTCAACTGGCAAAAGCTACGCATGAAAATGGTTCGCAGAATTTTAGTATTATTACTGCCATAGGATCAAATAGTAAGTCATCCTTTTTTTACAATAAGGTGAAGGGTGAAGTTGAAGAAGATCTGAAAGAAATACCTTTTCATTCTTTGCAAATTCTCCGTCCTTCCATGCTTCTGGGCCCTCGTAAGGAAAATCGGACCGGAGAAGAAATTGCCAAAGTGTTTTTTAACAGCCTAGGTTTTCTTTTTCCTAAACGTTACCGGGGAATTCATGTATCACAGGTAGCCGGGTGCATGATAAGCAAAATGAAAGAAGCGAAACCGGGTTTGCAGATTATCGAATCAGAAAAAATGCACAACTGGCCTGTAAAGAAGAATCCATAAAAGAGCAGCAAAAACCCAAACGCCCTTTTCTTAATCTCAACGTTAACCTTAACCTTAACCTTAACCTATCTTTTATTCATCAGCCCTGCTATGATAATACCTGGCTTTGCTTTTGTCATCAAAACGGAGGTAAATATTTCCTATAAACCTGGCATATTCAGGTTTGGGATCTTTTTCATAAAGGCGTAAGAAATAATTCAGCGATTTATGGAAATCAGCATTGAGCACTTCAAAAGCACGAAGAAGCTGCGCATATTGCCTGTGTGTGCGGTTTTTTTCGTAAGCTTCCATTTCCGATTGATACCGGTTTTCGGCTCTCCAGAAATATTTTTTGGCCATATGGTACAGGGCATCGGTATTGTCGGGGTTCAGCAATAAGAGGTCTTCTGCAATATCATCAACACGTGATTCATTTTCGAGGGCCTGGTTTACATGTAAGAACCTGTTTAATAAATCTTCATCTTTCCGGGCCTGGTTTTCAATGTCCTCCCATATATTATAGGCCTTTTCGAAGTTCCTGCTTTCGGTATAGGTAACAAAAAGTCTTTGCTTCATTGCCTCTGCTTTCTCACCTTCGTTTTGCTTCGCCAAAAACATTTCAATGGCTGTAATTTCACGCGAGAGATTATCAATTTCGCGGTTCAAAATGGCAAGGGTATAATGCACATCTGCATTTACCGTTTCAGAGTGCCGGATGAGATTCAGATAGTTCAGAGCCTTTTCTGACTGACCGAGATGATATGCCGAAAGGCCGGCCCCGCTGTATATACTGTCAGGAATATCAGCTACATCATTACTGTGCTGAGAAATATATTCTTCATAAAGTTGCAGAGCGCCGGCATAATCTTCTTCCTGAAAAGCTTTGGTTGCATTATCGCTTAAATCTGTTAACTGGCGGGAGCCTGAGCATGCCGTTGAGAAAAGAATAAGTATGAAAAGTATTTTAAAAAGATTTTTCATAGATTGGGAAAAAAATAAGGGAAACTTTTCACTGAAAGGTTTCCCTGAACAACTTTCATTAATTGCTGCAAAGTTAATAATTATGATTGTGTGATAAAGTCAAAATTTGTGAACGTTTGAAAAACCAGAATAGCAGTCCAAATTTTGGTTTTTTATAAATGAAACAGGGCTTTTGCTTTTTTAAGTTCCTCCATATGAATGGTATGGGGTCTTCCTGGAAAGATCTCTTTGGTAACTTCTGCACCAAGATCCTTCATTATTTTGTAAGTTTCTTCCGTGCGTTCCATTGGAATATGGGGGTCGTTATCGCCATTGCTTAAATAAACCGGTGTGCCCTTGAAGTTCCCCTGGTAATCATTTCTGTTGGGTTCAGCACCGATTAAACCCCCTGTAAAAACACCTATTCCGGCAAACTTTCGGGCGTTTCGCGATGTAACTTCCGCCGTAAGGCATGCTCCCTGCGAAAACCCCATCAGGAAAATTTTCTCTGCGGGGATGAATTTTTCAATTTCACTGATCAGCTTGTCTATGTTTTCCAGCGCACTGTCAAGCCATGGTTGGTTTTGTTCACGCGGGGCAAGGAAACTTAAAGGATACCATACATAATTGTTGGCTTCAGGCGCTGCAATATATGTATTTTGGGTATCAAAGAAATCAGCCAGTGAAAGGATATCATCTGGTGGAGCACCCCGGCCGTGTATAAGTATTATGGCTTCTTCTGCCTCTTTCAATGGTGTTCCTCTTTCAACAATATTATTACTATGCATTTGCAGGTAAATTATAAATTGAAACTAAATTAATTAACTTATAAACCAACAAGCTTGTTTGGTAAAGGTTTAGTAAGTTGCCTGAATATAAAACGCACAAAAAAATATTATTTAGTTATAATACATTAACAATATTTTAGATTTAATCCCCGTTATTATATAAAAGGCCCGAATTTATCGCTCTTTGTGCACAAAGTGTTGATTAGCATTCATAATTGATTTATAAACAAAAATCTGAAGCTATGGACACAAAAAAATCTCCACGTAAGAATCTGGAAAACAAGAGAAGCTTGTTTCTGGAAATCGGTTTTGTGCTGGTGCTGGCATTTGTTTTACTTGCCTTTCAGTACCGCATAACCGAGAGAAATTTAATTATTATTCCTGACGATGGGCAAGAATGGGTTGATCATGTTTACATACCACCCAATATTCCCAAGCCCCCTCCGCCACCTCCGCCGAAGTCTCATGAAATTAATCCGGCTCCTGATGAGCTGATAGATGATGATTATTTTCCTAAGGTAGATATAGATGCTTATCCTGATGTTGTTGTGCCTGATTATCAGCAAATTGAGATTAAAGTCGAGAAGCCAGATCCAACTGATGATATCTTTGTTTTTGTAGAGGTAATGCCCGAATTTCCAGGAGGAGAGACAGAACTCTTCAGATATTTTAATCGAACTATTCGTTATCCCAGAATGGCACAGGAAGTTGGGCTCGAAGGAATCGTAATAATTGGTTTTATTGTTGAAAAAGATGGAAGTATAAGCAATGTTCACTTAAAAAGAGGAATAGGAGGGGGTTGTGATGAAGAGGCACTCAGGGCTGTGAAAAACATGCCAGACTGGATTCCCGGCCGTCAGGGTACACAAGCTGTAAGAGTAAGATATACTGTGCCGGTGACGTTCAGACTGAACAGATAATTAACATTCTTCATATTTAAAAAAAGAAAAGGCTGCAATTCCTCATGAATGCAGCCTTTCCATCTTTTATGAAAGTGTTGTTTCTATTTCAGATACCTATCCAGCCAGTTATGTAATTCTTCGTACCAGTATATGGAGTTTTGCGGAGTAAGGATCCAGTGATTTTCGTCGGGGTAATAAACCAGCCTGGCATCCAGCCCCATGCCTTTGTATATACCATAAACCAGCAATCCATGAGCAACAGGCACCCTGTAATCGAGTTCACCATGAATTACAAGCATGGGTGTTTTAAAATTGTGGGCAAACTGCGAAGGATTCTGAGAGTTCAGGATATCAAAGTTTTCCCAGGGGGTGCCGCCATATTGGTATCCTCTGTTGCCTGAATAATCCGAAGCAAATTGAAGGTGCAGATCATAAACTCCGGCATGGTTAACCAGTGCAGCATATCTGTCGGTATGGCCGGCAATCCAGCTTACCATGTAGCCCCCGTAGCTGCCACCGGTGGCAGCCATGCGGGTTTCATCAATAAACCCACGTTCAATCATATAGTCAGTTCCTTTCATGATATCCATAAAGGGTTTGTTTGCATGTTCACCATGAATAGAGATAGCAAAATCCTGCCCGAAAGTAGTTGATCCGTGAAAGTTGGGCATGGCTACAACATAACCTGGGGCAGCAAAAAGATGTGCATTCCAGCGGTAGTGCCAGAAATTACCAAAGGTTCCGTGCGGACCGCCATGGATCATAAGCACAAGTGGGTATTTCTTATTGGGATCAAAATCGGGCGGATATACAATAAACATTTGCACATCGACACCATCAGCACCCTTGTAAGTTACATCTTCTACCTGGCCAAAATTAATATCAGCAAGGCGTTCATCATTGAAGCGGGTTAGTTGTGTGAGATTGCGGCCACGGTTATCTATCCTGTATATTTCAGTGGGCTGATCGAGATTATGATGTGTAAAAATCAGATCAAGACCACGACTCCCCGCAATGCTGACATTGCCGTTTGTTCCTTCGCCGAAAACCATTGTATGCTCTCCTCCATTAGCAGGTATACTGAAAATGGCGTTTTGGGCATTATGGCCTGCATGGAAGTAAATGGTTTTTCCATCACGCGACCATATCCAGTTAGAGAAGGAAAGGTCGATATCCGATGAAAGATTGGTAAAGGTTCCATTGCTGCGGTTGTATTTTACTATTTCAACCTTATCGGCATAAAAATGATAGATGTTTTGTTTTCCGTAAAGGATAAAGTTTCCGTCAGGACTGTACACCGGATCAATATCATTGGCCGGGTTGTCGGCAGTAATGTTGGTCAGGTTGCCGCTACCGTCTGCCGGAAGCAGAAATATGGCATAATTGGTATTGTCGTATGGGGGTTCTGTTGAGTTCATACTAACGGCAATTTCTTTTCCATCGGGAGAAATATCATAACTGACCCCACCCATCATGTTGAAATAATTTACGGTATTGGGCATGAGGTCAGTTACCTCTTTGCTGGTTATATCAACGCTGAAAAGTCTTGGGTAGTAGCCATCAGTAAGCCAGCGATCCCAGAAGCGGTACATGGTGTTTTCTGTTACTTTGGCAGATACCTTGCTTTCTTTTTTTTCATCTATAAGCTTTTTTAATTTGTTAAAATCGCCATCATAATCGGGCAGAATATTGGCAGCAAAAGCAATCCTGTCGCCCGTGGGAAACCATTTTACAGAAAATACTCCAACCGGAAGATCTGTGATCTTGCGTGCTTCGCCACCTTTTTTCATGTTCAGTATGTAAACCTGTCCGGGGCCATCCTGCCGGCGCGACACAAATGCGATCTTTTCTCCATCGGGGCTCCATACCGGAGAGCCTTCTTTCCCTGTATAAGTAAGCTGGCGGGTTGTGCCATCATCAATGTTCAGCAGAAAAAGATCGGTAGTTGATGTGTTTTTCTCAATATCATACTCTGTAACAGGGAAAACGGCAAATTTTCCATCGGGTGATACATCAAAACTTCCCACACGTTCCATCTCCCACATTTTTTCAGCAGTAAATGTTTGCGACTGTGCAACTGCAAAGATTGCAATACAGGCAAATACAAGGGTTAAAAAACTTTTTAGTTTATTCATTTTTTCAGATTTTATGTATATAATGGTTTTAATTTAACTTCGGTTTGCAATTCTTTGCAATTCATTGAAATCCAAATCAATCAGTGTACACAAAGAAAAACCATTGCATCCTGATTGCCAAGAAAAATTAGAAAATTTGATTTTTTTAAGAAACAGGAGTTCCTTCTTTGTATAGATATTTTATTTTTCCAGAAAATTCTCAACGATCTTCAGAAATTCATCCGGTTTTTCTGCATGCAACCAATGCGATGCATCATCAATGGTTTCTATTTTGAAATCCGGAAAAAGTTCTTCTATTCTGGGTATATGCACATCAGTAATATATGGACTGTCGGCGCCACGTATAAAAAGTGCAGGTTTTTCAAAAGGCTTGTCAGAGTCCAGAGCCCTGAAGATTTCAGGAAGATTTTCGTGTATTACTTCAAGATTGGCTTTCCACCCCAGAGATGAGCGATCTTTCCAGTATAGGTTTTTCAACAGAAACTGGCGAATACGTGGATTATCAATTATTTCTTTTAGATCTTTGTCAACTTCCGATCGTGAGCTGTATTTTGAAAGATCAACCGACAACATAGCTTCAATGAGTTTATCATGCTTATGGTTGTATTCATCGGGGCTGATATCTGCCACAATCAGTTTGTCAACTTTTTCAGGATAATCAAAACTGAATTGCATAGCGGTTTTGCCACCCATGCTGTGTCCGAGCAAATAAGCACTTTCCATCCCGAGGGTATCCATAAATTCCAGCAAGTCGTCAACCATAGCGTGATAGTTAAAAATTTCGTGCCTGTGCGAGCGCCCGTGGTTGCGCTGGTCAACAGCATACACTGAGTATTTTTCTGCAAGTTTGCGCGATATACTCACCCAGTTATCTAACATGCCAAACAACCCATGCAAAATAATAAGCGGGTGTCCCGAGCCTTCATGCTGATAATTCAATTCCATAAATAAAAATGTTTAAAATCCCCGGAAACCAACTTTTTCTCAACCTTAATCTAAACCTTAACCTTCTCTAACTTTTAACTCCCTCAGATACATTTGAATTGTATTCTCCAGACCAAAATACAGCGCATCGGAAATGAGTGCGTGGCCGATTGAAACTTCAAGCAGATTGGGGATATTTTGTGCAAAATATTTCAGATTATCCAGGTTCAGGTCATGGCCTGCATTAATTCCTAATCCGGCCTCTGTGGCGGCTTTAGCAGCCTTTACAAAAGGTTCAATGGCTTGTTCCTTGTTTTTAAAGAAACCGGCAGCATAAGGCTCGGTATAAAGCTCTACCCGGTTGGTAAGGGTTTCAGCTGCTTTGAAAATCCTATCAGGATCAGTTTCGATAAAAATGGAGGTCCTGATATTATTTGCCTGGAATTCAGCAATTACGTCTTTGAGTAAATCAAAATGCTTTATGGTGTCCCAACCGGCATTGGATGTAAGTGCATTAGGTGGGTCGGGCACCAGGGTAACCTGTGCAGGCTGAACTTCAATTACAAGATTCATAAACTTGCGGGTTGGATAACCCTCAATATTGAATTCAGTAGTTAAAACAGGTTTCAGGTCATACACATCCTTGCGGCGTATATGTCTTTCATCTGGCCGGGGATGAACTGTTATGCCTTGTGCGCCAAATCTTTCACAGTCGATGGCTGCTTTTACAACATCAGGTATATTTCCACCTCTTGCATTGCGGATTGTTGCTATTTTATTTAAATTTACACTTAATCGGGTCATCGGAATGTTTTTTATACATTTACACAAAGCTAAGAAACATTCATGATAATTTGTTTACCTAAAGTTGATCTGTAAATATTTTTCAGAAAATGAACGTTGTGAATAAAAATTTCGTTTATAAAATATAGAATAACTGGCTGTAGCAATAATCCAAAATACTGATTAAGTAAGTATTTCATTTAAAACCTGCTGACAAGTCAGTCAAAATATTAAATTTGTAGAACAAATAATATTGTTTATGCTAGCTAATGAGCTTATTAGCGATATTGTAATGCCGCTTCGTACTTCCGATACAGGTAATACAGCCCTCAACTGGATGGATGAGCTACGTATCTCTCATCTGCCAATCGTTAATAATGAAAATTTTCTGGGACTTGTTTCAGAAAAAGATATTTTTGAGCTGAACGATCCTGAAGAACCCATCGGAAACTACCAATTATCACTGGTGCGGCCTTATGTGTATTATGATCAGCATCTTTATGAAGTGATTAGAATTATGTCGGCGCTCGAATTGACTTTGGTGCCGGTTCTTGATGAACATGAAAACTATCTTGGATGTATTACCCAGGCCAGCTTACTCAGGGAAATAGCCCATGCCGGTTCCATTGATCAGCCAGGAGGAATAATTGTTCTGCAAATGAACGTTGCCGATTATTCTTTGCATGAAATATCAAGAATCGTTGAATCAAATGATGCTAAGATTTTAAGTTGCGGAATTCGTACTTTCCAGGAGAGCAATATGATTGAGGTTACGCTTAAACTGAATAAAATAGATGTGTCTCCGGTTATTCAAACTTTTAATCGTTATGAGTACCAGATTTCCGCATCTTTTTCTGAAGAAAACAATTATGATGACCTGCTCAAAGAGCGGTTTGGCGCATTAATGAACTATTTGAATATTTGACCTAACCAAAACAAAAACATGATATCCCGTGCCATTTTCTATTTTCTTCTGGTCGGGTTAAATTTAACCGGTCTTTTTGCCCAGGTGCACCTTGCAGCTCTTGAGCACGGGTCATTTATGAAACGTTACGACTTCCGCGAAGTCATACCCGATGATCTTATTTCTTCTGATTATATCGTTGTTCAGGATATAGAATTTGAAGGTAATAATGCCACACGTCAGCATATTTTATATCGTGAGCTTGTTTTTTCACAGGGAGATACCATAGCCAGGGAAGATCTTTCGCGCATCCTGGAACAAAGCCGCGAAAACTTACTTAATACATCTCTGTTCAATTTCGTTAATGTTTCTTTGTTTGTTCATGATTTTTTACCGGCAGCCAATGTAAGGTTTACCTTTGTTGAGCGCTGGTATATATGGCCTTTCCCTATCTTTGAAATTGCCGAACGAAATTTAAATGACTGGATCAAAAACCCCTCTTTCTACCGCACAAACTATGGATTTTATATTGTAAAGGAAAACTTCAGGGGGCGTATGGAACGGTTGAGTATTCTGGCTCGTGCCGGTTACCGGCAAAATTACAGTATAAATTATATTATTCCTTACATCAATCAGGCACAGAAACTGGGACTTGCATTTAATGTCGGGATAAACCGGCGCAATGAAATTGAATATCTCACCCAGGATAACATACAGTTGTTTTACTCAGAAGATGGAGTAAATGCACTAAGCCATTTTTATGCCAATTCAAGAATTTTATACAGGGATGGAATTTACCATACCCATAATTTGAGTCTCGGGTACAATCAATATCGTTTTGCTGATTCATTGCTGATACTCAATCCGCAGTTCTCTCCAGGTTCTGAAACCCGTGCCCCGTTTTTTTCAATAGGGTATGAATTTAAAAATGACCACAGAGATATCAGGGCTTACCCGTTGCGTGGTTATTATTTTGATATCCGGCTCCGGAGACAAGGGCTGGGCTTATTAAGAAAAGAGAAGATGGATATGACAACTGCAGAAACGTCAGTTCGCAGATTCTGGGAATTAAGTCCACGATGGTTTTTTTCTGCCGGCGTTAATGCCAAGGTTTCTTTTGGTGATTTTCAGCCCTATTATCTTCAAAGAGGTTTGGGATTTAAAGGAGATATTGTAAGAGGCTATGAAAATTTTGTTATTGATGGTCAGCATTTTGCAGTTTTTAAGTCCAATTTTAAATATTCACTGATCCCTAATACAGTTACACGAATAGGATTCATTAATAATGAAAAATTTTCATTGATACATTATGCTTTGTATGTGAACTTCTTTGCTGATATTGGTTTTGTGCGCGACACTTATTTCTTCCAGGGCAACCCATACTCCAATACACCTTTGGGTGGTGCCGGCATAGGCCTTGACCTTGTCACTTATTACGACAAAGTTTTCAGAACCGAGTTCTCTGTTACCCGTCATGGCGATATAGGAGTTTACCTGCATTTGATTGCTCCTATTTGATTCGTAAACCAAAAAAACCATTATTTTTTTATTTGCTGATCACAATGGGCTGATATTCTTTCGAAAAAAATTCAAAAGAACTTACATATTTTTTCTGTGGCTGAAAAAAACCATTAATTTTGAAGCTCTTAAAAAATCAAATGTTTTGCTCTTTTTAAAAACATTTGGAAAAAATGCCCTGAAGTTCATGTTTGAATAAATGAAAAATACTTCAGGTTTTTTTCTTATTGCAACTGCATCATCCCAAAACACTGTAGTTAGCCTGAATATTGGAATTAAAAGGATTTTTTAATTTTATCTTACAAGAATGAAAACCAGACCTCGCCTAAGTTTTTGGCAAATTTGGAATATGAGCTTTGGATTCCTGGGGATTCAGTTCGGATTTGCCCTTCAGAATGCCAATGTCAGTAGAATTTTTGAAAGCTTAGGTGCTGATGTGGGGTCTATTCCCATATTATGGATTGCAGCGCCGGTAACCGGATTGATTGTGCAGCCAATAATCGGGTACCTTAGCGATAATACATGGAATCGTTTTGGCCGAAGGCGTCCTTTCTTTTTAATAGGGGCGATTTTTGCCTCTCTGGCATTGTTTATTATGCCCAATAGTCCATTTTTATGGATTGCCGCAGGGATGTTATGGATATTGGATGCATCTATAAATGTTTCTATGGAGCCTTTTCGGGCATTTGTTGGCGATATGTTGCCTCCGGAACAACGTACGCGTGGATTTGCCATGCAAAGCTTTTTTATTGGGATAGGGGCTGTGGTTGCCAGCGGACTGCCCTATATGCTTACCAATTGGCTCGATATCTCTAATATAGCAGATGTGGAAGCCGGTGAACGTATTCCCCCATCCGTAAAATATGCTTTTTACCTTGGAGCAGGAGTGTTCTTCCTTTCTGTTCTATGGACGGTGATACGTACAAAGGAATACAGTCCTGAAGAACTTGCTGAATTTCAATCAAATCGAAACGAAGAGGATCAAAAAAGACAGCACGAAAGAGATAATTTGCTTCCTGCCGGTCATTTTCTGCGCCTTTCTCCATTCTGGATTTTGGGTGGATTGCTGCTTACAGTATTGGTTTACTTTTTCCAGTTTGAAGCAGAGCTATATATCTTAACAGCGGGTATTGTTCTCTTTGGTTTTGTGCAGCTAATTGCTGGTATTTTGATTAAAAAAAATAAAACCAAAGGTGGTTTTGTTGTTGTAGTCAATGACCTGTTCAGAATGCCAAAAACTATGGGGCAACTTGCAGTAGTTCAGTTTTTCTCATGGTTTGCCCTTTTCGCCATGTGGATTTACACCACAGCAGGTGTTACCAGCCATATTTATGATATGAAAATTAGTGCTGCAGAAGTGCAGGAAATGCAGCAGTTGGTAACTGAATTGAAAAATCAGCCTGAGGCTGAATGGTTTAACCACATGAAAACGATAGACGAAGAACTTGGCACTTATGAGCAGCAAATACTGGCAGGTAGGTCAAATGTGGTTGCCAGCATGCGGGTGATAAATTTTTTCAGAGAAGATCGGGGCCTCATGGTTTCTCCAGGTTTGGAAAAAGCCTTGCTTAGAATAGAACAGGAATATAACAAGGGTGCCGACTGGGTGGGAGTTGCATTTGCTGCCTACAATGGCTTTGCAGCACTCCTTGCCTTTTTTCTTCCCATACTGGCTGGCTGGACCAACCGAAGATTTACACATATGATAGCATTGATTGCAGGTGCCATTGGGTTTGTGTCCATCTATTTTATTACCAATCCCAATTATATTATCCTATCCATGCTCGGTGTAGGCCTGGCATGGGCAAGTATTCTATCTATGCCCTATGCTATCCTTACAGGATCATTGCCCGCCCATAAAATGGGGACCTATATGGGAATTTTCAATTTCTTTATTGTAATACCACAAATACTTGCTGCCAGCATATTGGGTTTCTTTGTTGCCACTATTGCAGGTGGCCAGGCAATTTATGCT
>CAYXIT010000001.1:85610-97283 GCA_964465275.1 uncultured Bacteroidales bacterium
GTTTTTGATTGCTGCCATAACAATGTATTTTGTAAATGATGAAGACGAAAAGAACATCGCACTTAAGCATGAAGATAAACTGTAAATTCTATCTGCCACAAATTTTATTACAGAATTTAATAATTTAAAAAAATTATCATGTGTAGCATTGAGTCAAATTTGATACTCAATAGTTATAAATAAAAAATATAATCTTATGAATACTAAGCGTTCAAGCGGAATACTTTTACATATCACTTCACTTCCCGGCAAGTATGGAATTGGAACCCTGGGCCGGGAAGCATATAATTTTGTGGATTTTCTTGTCAAATCAGGTCAGAAGATTTGGCAGATACTGCCTTTGGGTCATACAGGCTATGGCGATTCACCTTACCAATGTTACTCAGCTTTTGCCGGTAATCCCCTTCTTATCGACCTGGAAAAACTTACCAATGCCGGATTACTTAAAAAAGATGAACTTCCCGAAAATTTGTATTTTGATGAAGAATATGTTGACTATGGTAAGGTACATGAAGTAAAATATCCCCTGCTTCACAAAGCATATGAAAATCACAAAAAGCAGAATAACAAACTCAGATCCATACGTTTCGAGAACTTTTGCAGAAAAAATATCAAGTGGCTTGATGATTATGCTTTCTTTATGGCTTTAAAAAAGCATTTTAAAGGACTTGCCTGGACTGAATGGGAAGAGGATATTAAAATGAAGCGCGATGATTCCATGAATTATTATCGCGAGCACCTGAAAGATGATATAAATTATTTCAGGTTTATTCAATACCTGTTTTATTCGCAGTGGCTGGAACTAAAAACTTATGCCAATCTTAACGAAATAAGTATTATTGGCGATATCCCTTTATATGTGGCTTTCGATAGTTCCGACGCCTGGGCCAATCCTGAGATTTTTGATTTTGATGAACACATGAACCCGGTTAATGTGGCCGGTGTGCCACCGGATTATTTTAGCGAAACCGGACAGCTGTGGGGTAATCCTCTTTACAACTGGGATAAACTGAAAGAAGATGATTATCAATGGTGGATTGACCGAATTGATGCCAACTTCACCCTTTACGATATACTTCGCATTGATCACTTCAGGGGTCTTGCCGCATTCTGGGCTGTTCCTTATGGAGAGAAAACAGCAATCAACGGCCGTTGGATAGAAGCTCCCGGTGGCGAAATGCTTCAAACAGTTTTTGATGCCCTCGGTCCCTTGCCGATTATTGCAGAAGATCTGGGAGTAATTACTCCCGATGTGGTTGAGCTGCGCAATCGTTTCGGTCTGCCCGGAATGAAAATCCTCCAGTTTGCTTTTGATTCAGGAGAAGAAAATGACTTCATGCCGCATACTTACGATAAAAACTACGTAGTATATACCGGTACACATGATAATGACACTACGCTTGGGCAGTTTAAGCAGAGCAGCAAATCTGATCTTGAGCTTATGCATGACTATTTCGGTGTTGATAAAAAAGATCCTGCATGGTCATTTATTCGTTTGGCATGGTCAACCGTTGGAGATGTAGCAATTGCCCCCCTTCAGGATTTACTTAGACTTGATACTGCTGCGCGGATGAACTTTCCGGGGAAAGCATCGGGTTTCTGGAAATGGAGGTTTTCGAAAAATATGCTCACCGAAAAACATGAAGATGAGCTCATGAAAATCACGAAACTTTACGGCAGATAATGGTTTGGATGAGTATGAGTAATTTTGTTTTCACGAAAGTATTTTTAACTTTAAACCCTGTATTATTTTTAAATCAGGTTTAGTCAGGAAAAAACTGATAATATGGAACAAACAGAAATTATTAAGAGCGCAGTTGAAAAGCTTAACAAGTTTGATGATAAGAAGCATCTTCTGGTGGGTTTTGACGGATTCGTTGATGAGATCATTCATGTAGTTGACCAACGAAAAAATGATAAGGAATACGATCGGATCCCTGATATTAAATCCTTTGCTGAACGTATTGCCCAGGTTGCGGGATTAAGTGCGAACATTGAAAAAGTACCCATTCAAACCAAGCTTGGAGGAAACGGCCCCATTATGGGAAATGCCGTTATTGCCCAGGGGCATGTAGTTACCTATGTGGGTGCTTTAGGTAAACATTATATCCATCCTGTATTTCGCGAATTTGCTGATTCCTGCAAAAATGTTTATTCTCTTACCGAACCCGGTTATACTGATGCACTTGAGTTTTTCGACGGGAAAATTATGATGGGCAAAATGAACAACCTGGTTGAAGTAAACTTTGAGAATCTTCTTGAAAAACTGCCACTGCCTGAACTTAAGAAACTTCTCTCGGAGATAGACATGCTTGCTTTTACCAACTGGACCATGTTATCGCGTCTTAACGGTATAATGACAGAATTCAATAAGATTGTTTCAAGATTGAAGGATAAACCCCTTATATTTATTGATCTTGCTGATCCTAAGAAAAGAACAAAAGCAGATATAAAGGATGTACTCTCCATCATTTCAGGGTTAAAATCTGAAACCATCCTGAGCATGAACCTGAGCGAATCAACCATTATTTCATTGAACCTTGGTATTAAGGAAGATGAAATCCTTACCCGCGCCATTTTAATCAGGGAAAAACTGGGTATAGCAGGTGTTGTCATTCACCCAACCAACGGTGCTGCGATTGCCACTGAAACCCAATGTAAATGGGTTGATGGGCCCTATACTGCCCGCCCTGCTCTGACTACCGGTGCCGGTGATAATTTCAACGCAGGTTTCTGTACAGGCTGGCTGGCAGCTATGGAGCCGGCTGAATGCCTCGCCATGGGTGTTTGCTCCTCAGGCTTTTATGTGCGAAACTCCCGATCTGCTTCCCGTAATGACCTGCATGACTTCATGAAGAAATGGGCTGATGTAAACTGCGGAACTATATAGTATTTTACTCAGAACAGAAAAAAACCGGGATTGCCTTATTCAATCCCGGTTTTTTTTATTCACCTTTTCAAGGTATTGCTTCCATATCTTTATATCAGCTTCTGACCATTCAAAACCGGGTAATTCTTCCGGATTAACCCACAAGATTTTTTTATGCTCTTCAGGGGTTACTTTGCCCCCGGAGTAATTACAAATAAAAGGGATCAATGCAATGCTCCTGTCAGGATAGTGATGAATTACAGGCTCAAGCTTGCCTGTGATAATTATTGCAATGGAGAGTTCTTCACGAATTTCCCTTATCAAACACTCTTCTGTTGTTTCTGATTTTTCTTGTTTGCCCCCAGGAAATTCCCAGTGATTTGCATTGCTTACACGCGAGTTTCTCTGAGCAATTAAAACTTTACCCTTGTATTCAATAAGAGCACAACAGACGGGTATGATTTCGGGATCATACATTTTCTGAAGGTTTGTCAGATATGTTATCCTCGCTTTGGTTTTTTCTGGCTGCTTTGGTTTTTGTGTTGAAAAAATTCATGGTTCGTTCTATGCCGATGGTTGCAAAACTGATTATCAGATCTCCACATTTCTTAATCACCGGATCTATGATCTCAAGCTCCCAGGGTTCCCATTTTCCAAGCACATAATGTACCTGGGCTCCTTTCGGAAAATCATCACCAATCCCGAAACGCAATCGGGGAAACAGGTTTGTACCCAAAACAGAAATGATGCTTGCCAACCCGTTATGACCCCCGTCGCTGCCTTTTGCCTTTAATCGTATTGTTCCCAGTGGCAACGCAACGTCATCAACTATAACCATGAGTTTTTCTATGGATATCTTTTCCTTCGTCAGCCAGTAATGAATGGCTTTGCCACTCAGGTTCATATACGTATTGGGCTTTATAAGAATAAAAGTACGTCCCTTAAACCTGAAGGTAGCTTTATCGCCATATCTGGCCGGTTCAAAACTTACATTTTTTTCACGGGCAATATGATCCAGTACCATAAAACCAATATTGTGCCGTGTATTTTCATAATCGGGGCCAATGTTTCCAAGCCCCACTATAAGGTATTTCACGTCATCGGTTTGATTTGGCTTTTGGGACTTACTCTTTCCCAAAAGACGGTTAAGGATATTCAACATTTGAGCTTCGGTTAAAAAAAGCAAGGCATAAAGATAAAACCTTTATGCCTTGTATTGCAAATGACCGTAGGGTCAAAATAGTATCTATTCAGATTTTTCTTCCTTTGCTTCGCCACCTTCAGCAGCTCCTTCTTCTCCTTCAGCTCCTTCCTCAGCACCTTCTCCTTCTTCCTCTTCAGCATCAACCGGTGCCATCATTACGGCCCTTGCTGATTTCACAATTACCACAACTGCATTGTGAGGATTAAGGAATTCAATATCTTTATATTCAAGTTCACCAACCTGCACAGAGTCACCGATTTCCAGTTTAGAAATATCGATAGTTATTCTGTCGGGAAGTGCATCCATAAGACCTTTCACCCTGAGTTTGCGAAGTTTGGTAATGAGTTTACCACCTTTAATTACACCGGGCGAGTCTCCTGTAAGTTCAATAGGAATATCAATTTTTACCGGCTTCTCGTCAAAAACCTGGAGGAAATCGCAATGGATTACCTTGTCGGTAACCGGATGGAATTGTGCATCCTGAAGGATAACATCGTATTTTTTACCATCAATATCCAGATTCACGATACATGAATCGGGTGTATAAATAATGTCTTTAAAGGCCAGTACTGGAAGTGAAAAAGAAATTTGTTTTTCACCACCATACAATACGCAAGGAACAAGTCCTTCGCGGCGCAGTGCCTTAGCATCTTTTTTCCCTACGTTCTCCCTCAGAGAACCGCTCACAGATACTTTTTTCATTTGTTGTTGATATTTAGATGTATAATAATGGAATTGCCTTGTGCAAAACCGGCTGCAAAGGTAATACTTTACAGCCGGTTTTCAAGAAATATTTTTTAAAAATAATTAATGGATTGTTGTAAACTGAAAGTGTGAACTGATGGACTCGTGGTTATTCACACGTTTTATTACATCGGCAAACAGTTTTGCAGTTGACAGTACTTTGATTTTCGGGTTTTCTTTTCGTAATGGAATTGTATCGGTAACAATAAGTTCATCGAAGCAGCTTTTTTCTATTCTTTCATAAGCTTTGCCAGACAGAATAGGATGAGTGCAAAGAGCTCTCACCGAAGTTGCCCCATGATCCATCATCATTTTAGCTGCTTTTGTAATTGTACCGGCAGTATCAATTATATCATCAACAAGCACAACATCTTTTCCTTTTACATCGCCTATAAGCACCATTCGTTCCACTTCGTTCGCCTTGATCCTTTGCTTGTAGCAGATTACCATTTCGCAATTCAGAAATTTGGCATAAGCGCCGGCTCTTCGGGTTCCGCCTGTATCGGGCGATGCCATTACAAGGTTGGGCAGGTTGAGGCTTTTGATGTATGGAACAAATACAGAAGATGCATACATATGGTCTACAGGTACATCAAAAAACCCCTGTATCTGATCTGCATGAAGATCCATGGTAATTATCCTGTCAACGCCGGCGGCGGTAAGTAAATTGGCAATGAGTTTTGCTCCTATAGGAACCCGTGGTTTATCTTTTCGGTCCTGTCGTGCAAACCCAAAGTAAGGTATTACTGCTACCACTTGTTTTGATGATGCCCGCTTGGCAGCATCAATCATTAAAAGCAATTCCATAAGATTGTCGGAAGGAGCAAAGGTACTTTGAATGATAAAAACATCACTTCCCCTTATGGTTTCTTCAAAAGATGGCTGAAATTCTCCGTCACTGAACTTGGCAACAATTTCGTTACCAAGTGATTTGCCATATTCGTCGGCAATTTCCTTGGCAAGGTAGCGGGATGCTGATCCGGAGAAGATGTTTACAGTGCAGGACATGAGGCAGTTGTTTAATAGGTTCGTAATCAATCAGGCACAAAATTAGAAAATTAAAACTACAATAAAACCTCAATATGGGTAAAATACATTTTTTTTTGCCGTACCGAAATAATGTATAAATTTGCACTCACAAAAAAATGCTCATTACATGCCCAGGTGGCGGAATTGGTAGACGCGCTGGTCTCAAACACCAGTGATAGCAATATCGTGCCGGTTCGACCCCGGCCCTGGGTACATATAGAAAAAAGTCCTTTGGTTTTCAAAGGACTTTTTTGTTAATTTCCTTCTGGAAGAAAAATTGCCGGATATTTTCATTCCATTTATTTCAGTTCTTTTTTATAGCACCTTGCTCTTTTATGCTGCCTTAATTCATAACCAGCCCATAACTGCTGCACCTTATGGTTGTTTTCAAGTTCACGGGTGGTTTCTACCTGCTTAATTCCCTTCCGAATAAAAGTTTGTCCGATCTTGCTGAAGATGAGTGCATGAACTCCTTTATTCTGATAATCGGGTCGTACTCCTATCAATAGCATATCAACCGTATCGTTATAATGCAAAGCATACAGGATATGCAGAATTCCAAATGGAAAAAATTTTCCTCCAGACTTTTTTAATGCTCTGGCAAGAGATGGCATAACAACACCGAATGCAACCACCTCTTCCTTTTCATTGAGGATGATTGATACGTAACCAGGATGCATCATGGAAAGAAAATCTTCCTTAAGGAATTTTTTTTGGGACTCACTTAGGGTAGAGAAATATTTAATTTCTTTATAAGCGGCATTGAGCAATTCAAAGACTTCATCGGCATATTTAGCAATATCTTTTTTGTTTTTTAATGATGCATTGCGTACAGAGTATCTTTTCGAAATCAAATCGGCGGCTGTAAGCACTTTAGATGGCAGCTTTTCCGGCACCTTAATGTTAAATTCTACCCAGTCAACATCCTTTTTGTAACCTGCATTTTGAAGCATTTTATCGTAGTAAGGAAAGTTATAATGCCCGAATGATGTGGGCCATTCGTCGAATCCATCTACCAATACTCCCGCTGCATCAAAAGTTGTAAAACCCAATGGGCCATTTAAGTAGCTGCTTTCTTTTTCGTTAGCCCAGTTTTCTACTTGCTGAAGCAAAGTCTTAACTACATCTTCATCTTCAATAAAATCAAGCCAGCTAAATCGCATTTGAGTCGTTTTTTGTTCCTGGTTATAGCGATGGTTGATAATGCCGGCAATTCTTCCAACGATCTTATCTCCTGAAAATGCAAGCCAGTAGCGTGCTTCGCAATGCTCAAATGCGGGGTTTTTTTCCGGCGAAAGGGTTGCGTACTGATTATTGTGGAGTGCCGGAACATAATAACGGCTTTTTTTGTAAAGCCGGTCAGGAAATCGAATAAAATCTTCAAGGCCCTTTTTATCTGTTACTTCTTTTACTGTAATTTCCATAACATGTATTTTCAATAACAATTTTCAAAAAGATTTGAACGATTACCAAATTACAATATTTTTTTATAACCTTCATATAAAGAAATCATCTTTTATGTGCAATTAAAAGAAGGATACTTTTTCAATTGGACCTGAAAAATCTTATTTTTGATAAACAATAATGTAAAATTGTTTTTGGTTACTGATAATTGCATGAGTTTGAAAAATACCTGAAAATCAATACATTATTATGAAAAGCAGATACTCTTTACATCTTGGTCGGCCTTTTGGAATCAAAGTATCGGTGCACTGGACTTTTACTTTGCTTATTGCATGGATTGTATTTATAAGTTTGAACCGGGGCCTTGAACCTATGCAAATTGTTATGCATATCCTTTTTGTACTTGCACTTTTCGTTTGCGTGGTATTGCACGAGTTTGGGCATTCCTTGGTTGCTATAAAGTTTGGGGGCAAGGTTGAGAGCATTACCCTGTTACCTATAGGAGGGATGGCCAATATGTCTGAGATGCCTGAAAAACCCCGTGAAGAATTCCTGGTTTCGGCCGCCGGTCCGGCAGTTAACATTGTAATTGCAGCTTTGCTTTGGGTTTACCTGCAGTTTTTTCATCCGGTAGCAATGGATGAAATGAGTTTTGAAGCTATAACAGTGCAGAATTTTCCGCTGATGCTGCTCTCTGCCAACCTTTTTATTGTAATCTTCAACCTTATTCCCGCTTTTCCGATGGATGGCGGCAGACTTTTCCGCTCAGCGCTTTCCATCAAAATGAGCAGGCTTAGGGCTACCCGCATCGCAAAGGATATCGGGCAGGTTTTTGCCGTTCTTTTTATCATTTCCGGATTGTTCATTAACCCTTTTCTGATCATTATCGGTTTCTTTGTATTGCTTGGGGCAAAGGGTGAACATGAAATGATCAAATACCAGGATATCCTTAAAAACTATACCCTAGAGGATGTACTAAAAAAGGATTATGCAAAACTGGATGAAGAAGATACTCTGGGCAAGGCTGCAGAAGACCTGGTGCAAATCTCCGACCGGGGATTTGTTGTTACCTCTGATGGCAATTATTCCGGAATTCTAACGCGCAATGACCTGATAAAGGGATTGAGCAACCATGGCAGAGATGGTCTTGTGAAAGAAGTTATGAGTACAGAACTGGAACGTATAGATGCAGAATTGCCCCTTTTTGAAGCATACGTAAATTTGCGAAAAAGTCGTCTTGAGATCTTACCTGTTATGAAAAATGAAGAATTTGCAGGTATCCTTGATCTCGAAAATATAAATGACTTTTTACTGATACAGAAAGCCGTTCAATAATTAAAAGATTTTAATTCAATTCGTCTTCCTGATGTATATTTGTATTTCATAAAGGTTACAAAAGATAATAATGTATTAATCACAATTAAAAATAAAATGATGATAGTAAAAACTGGACTGAAAAGCAGGATTTTATTGCTGGCAATATTATTGTTATTGTCTGTGCAGGGGTTTGCACAGGATATTCCCGAAAGGGTAGAACCTCCATTCTGGTGGGCCAATATGTACCATAACGAACTACAGATCATGGTATATGGTGAAGAAATCGGTCTTACCCGCGTATTGATTGATCATCCGGGTGTAAAACTGAAGCAGGTTATAGCAGTCGATAGCCCCAATTACCTTTTTCTTTACCTGGACATTACCAATGCTCAACCCGGAAGGTTTGATATCAGCTTTATAAGTGGCAGACGTGTTGAATATACTTACAGTTATGAACTTCGTCAAAGGGATGAAAATGCACGCTACAGGCAGGGGTTTGATAATTCGGATGCTATTTATCTCCTGATGCCCGACCGCTTTGCCAATGGCAATCCTGAACTGGATAATGTGCCGGATATGTTCGAAAATGTGGATCGCACCAACCCCGATGCCCGTCAGGGTGGCGATATCCAGGGTATTATAAATCATCTTGATCATATTGCCGGTATGGGCTTTACTTCCATCTGGATCAACCCGCTGCTGGAGAATAACCAGCCCAGGTATTCCTACCATGGTTATGCCATCACCGATTTTTACAATATTGATGCACGATTTGGAGGAAATGAAGATTATGCACGCCTTGTTCGGGAAGCTGAAAACAAGGGCCTGAAGATCATCAAGGACAAAATATTCAACCATTGCGGGCATCACCACTGGTGGATGAAAGATCTGCCTATGGCTGATTGGATTAACCAGTGGGATGAGTTCACACGTACAACCCACCGAATGACAACAATAATGGATCCGCATTTTGCAAAGGGTGATTATGATCGCATGATGAAAGGTTGGTTTGATAGCAATATGCCTGATCTGAATCAACGCAACCCTCTTTTAGCTACATATCTTATTCAAAACAGTGTGTGGTGGATAGAATATGCCGGGATACATGGAATCCGGATGGATACGCAGCCTTATGCTGATAAATATTTTATGGCTGATTGGGGTGCCTATGTATTGGCTGAATATCCCAACTTTAATATTGTGGGTGAAGCATTTGTTGGTATTCCGGCTCTTACCAGTTATTTTCAGGGGGGCAGGATTCAGCACGATGGATATGATTCCAATATCCCTGCGGTTTTTGATTTTGCCCTTTACGATGCTGTTGGACTTGCCTTCCGGGAAGAACAGGGCTGGAGCTCAGGTATGATGCGGTTGTATAATACCATCGCACAGGACTTTTTGTATGCTAACCCCTATAACCTGGTAATTTTTGGCGACAACCACGATACTGACAGAATTTTCAGTAGAGTTGGTGAAGATCTGAATAAATTGAAAATGGTAATTGCTTTCCTGGCAACAACCCGTGGTATTCCAATGTTTTATACAGGTATAGAAACTTTAGAGTCAGCACGTGAGCATGAAGGACACGGTAAACTCAGGGTTACATTTCCCGGTGGATGGCCCGATGACCCCGTAAATGCTTTTACACGCGAGGGTCGCACTGCAGAACAGAATGAAATTGTGGATTATCTTACCCTCTTGCTCAACTACCGGAAGGATAACGAAGTCCTTCACTTCGGATGGCTAAGGCATTTTGTACCTGAGGATAACATTTATGTGTACTTCCGGTATAATGAAGAAAAAACAGTAATGGTGGTGTTAAACAACAATAACCGCGAAATGGATCTCAATACCCGTCGTTTTGAAGAGGCAACTATGGGGTTCAACATGGCACGTGATATTATAAGCGGCCAGGTATTTCGTGGTTTCAGCACCTGGAAAATTCCGGCCAACTCGGCATTGATATTGGAGTTGGAATAAATATTCATATAACTTTCTGAAAGGGTTGCCAGATTAATTTTTCTGGCAACCCTTTTAATATTGCTTCTCACAAATAATATGGATAACTTTGTTTAACCTTCATTATTTTATTTAAAACTTTCATTATGAATAAAACTATACGATTTTTATTGATTTTTTTGATGATTTTCTCCGTTGCAACCGTTGCAAAGGCGCAATATACAACCCCCGGCAACAACCTGAGCCTGACCTTCGATGACCTTGTTACCCTGTCGGGAGGTGTGGTTACCACATCTGATGGCGATTATTTTGTGAACAATACCCTTATAATCTCTGCAACCGATACACTGAAAATTCTTCAACCGGAAACCATCCGGGTGGCAGCCACTATCAGGATTGAGGTTTTGGGAAAATTTATTTCCGACCCTGCAGAAGGACAGGTAGTGTTTACGGCCCAGGATACTACTGTCACTGCCAGTAACTTCAGGGGCTTCCGTTTTGAAGATGCTGATGATGCAGTTTTCCGCAATACGGTGGTAAAATATGGTGGCGGAATTCAGCTTATTGGTACAGAGGCGTTGTTTGAATATTGTGTGATACGAAACAACGGTTCATCCAATGTGTCGGGTGCGGTAAATTACAGCGGGTGCAGTCCGGTAATCCGTTATTGTGAGTTTCACGAAAATGCCCGCGCCGCGATAGCTTCGGGAGCAAATGTCACAGGATCTCCACAAATTCTGCATAACATATTTATCCACAATACCATGGATAATTCCAACCGGCCGCAGATCAATATCGGTCCGGGTATGTCTGATACCATTTATATTGTAGGTAATTACATTGAAGGGTTGAATGACAATGCCGGAGGAATTGGTCTCAGTAATCTTCTGGGAGGTGCAAACACCCTTGCCCTTATAGCCGAAAATACCATTATCAATAACCGCTATGGGTATGCTCAAACGGGCAATAACATCAGTTCCCTGATCCGTGATAATATGATTATGGATAATAACATCCAGGGAGCCCCCATGCAGGGAGGCAGCGGCTTGAATTTCCTGGGAAATACCAATAACTTCTCAGTAGTAAGAAACAACCTGATATCAGGTAACTTATGGGGTGTTACCATTCAGAATACTGCCCTGCCTCA
>CAYXIT010000001.1:97295-117759 GCA_964465275.1 uncultured Bacteroidales bacterium
TGGAAATGTATTGTATAACAATGGCAATACCGGCCAGACGTATGCTTTATATAACAACACGCCTAACCCCGTAAGCGCAATTGGTAATTACTGGGGTGACAATGATACCGAAACGATAGAATCATACATCTTCCACGAACCCGATGATGGAAACCTCGGTCTGGTTACCTATGAACCCATTATGACCCTGCATCCCGAAATTCTGACATTTAACTTCACCCAGGAGCAAAATCCCGGACTGGATGGCGACTATGAAGGTGTTTTTGATGAGGAGAACCATGAAATTTATTTTGTCTTCCCTGAAGGAACTGATGTAACTGCATTGGTACCATCCATTGAATTGCCCATGGGAGTTGCAATTGTTCCTGCAGATGGAGAGCCACAGGATTTTACCCAGTCTGTTGCCTATACTGCCAGTGTTCCGCATGGTGATGAGCAAGTCTGGACTATTCTTGTGGAAGTGGAAGCTCCTGATATTCACACAGTAAATTTTGTTGTGATTGATGAAAATGAGAATGAACTCTCCGATGCCGTTGTTACTTTCGATGGTGTTACCAATGAAGCAGGTGATTATGTTTTTGAAAATGTTATGCCGGGCACATACGATTATACGGTTGCTTTATTTGGTTATCAAACCGCAGAAGGCAGTATAGAAGTTATTGATCAGGATATAACAGAAACAGTTATCCTTGAGCAGATTAGCTATAGCCTTACTTTTATCATTCAAGATCAGGAAGAGCAGTTGATTGAAGATGCAGTAATCGTTTTTGAAGGCGAAGAATATGAACCGGGGCATTATGTGTTTGAAGATCTTTTACCCGGGGTGTATAATTATATAATTTATGCCGAGTCATACAAAGATTTTGACGGCTCCGTTGAAATCACCGATTCTGATGTTGAGCTGAATATTATGCTTGAGCCTGAATTATCTGTGCAAAATATTGCTTTTTCAGAATTTCAGGTATACCCCAATCCGGCATCAACTTACTTCATGGCTGATTTTTCCGGTACAGAATCTGCACTGTTGACAGTTACCGATCTCACCGGCAGGATCATTCTTCAACGAAGTCTGGAAGCAGGAACTACACGTATTGAAACTAATCGTCTGCCCTCCGGAATTTATATTGTAACTCTCAGAAATCCAGATCAGGCTGTTGTCAGGAAATTGAATATTAGCAGGTAGGGTTATTAAAAAAACCTGTTTTAATCCCCCGGAGAATTGAAATTTTCCGGGGGATTTTTTTGGACCAATTGCTTTACAGGTATAATTTTGCAAGCAACATCCAAAAAATGAATTTTACAGATTCCAATTGGATTATATGACTTGTTCGTATCTTTGCCGGTACACATATTGTTATAAGATAGGTTATCCGACTTTTATATTAATATCAAAAAACAAAACTCTATGATAAAAACCATTACCCGGCTATTATTATATGTCTCACTTGTTTTCTTTGCCTGGTATTTATATCATATCGATTATTTGAGATTGGAAGATATCCAGATTCATATTCCATATTTTGTTGCATCACTGTTCTTTTTATTCGCAGGATTTATCCTGAGTAGCATCAGTTGGGGCTACGCATTGAGGGTGCATGGTTATAGGATAGATTTTGTTCGGGCTTTGGTTTCACATGGCTTGCCGGTTTTTGCTAAATATATTCCGGGAAAAATATGGGTTATTCTTGGGCGGGCCTCCTATGTATCATCAGAAAGGATCCCCCTGAAAATTGCTTCCATGGTATCACTCAAGGAGCAACTCATATACCTTACCTGGGGCCTGATCATTAGTATATTGCCAGTTTTCTTTTTTATACGAAATGTTTGGCTGGGGTTGTTGATTCTTATTAGTGCTGCAGGAATTATATTTGTTTTATTTTCTCCCCTTTTTCATCGTTTGTTGCTCAAGGTACTGGGTCGTATCCTCAAACAACAGGTTGAGATTCCATTGATTAATATTGCAGATGCCTTGAAAGTAAGTCGCATGGTAATTCTATACTGGATATCCTGGATAATTGCTTTCTACTTACTGCTCATTTCAGTATTTTACCAGGATAGTACATTTTTTCTGGCCTTTGCATTTCCGGTGAGTGTTACTTATGGTGTATTGGCAGTTTTTATGCCGGGGGGCATTGGTATCCGTGAAGGGATTTTGACAGCATTTCTTGTAGCTGGTGGTATGTCGCTGGAAAATGCTGTAACCATATCGATATTGGCGCGCATTTGGTTTATTATAGGTGAAGTATTTATATTTTTAGTAGCCTTCACTTTTAACTTTAGCGGTAAAGCCTTTGGTTATCCTGTATATCCATCCACATGGCAAAAAGCAAAGCCTGGAAACCGGAAATACTCAGAAAAATAAAAGCCATGGCCGTAAGTGGGTTAGCGGGTTGATCAGAGAATATAAGTGTAAGTAATTTGAAGGCATAGGGAATGCTGGATAGCAGCATAATAAAACTCATGTGATAAAGCACAAATAGAGGATGAAAATCACGGAAAAGATATTTGTGATATAATCTGCGAAAAAAAGATTTAAACAGCAACCAACTGATGGGTGCAATAACTTTATTGATCTTTAGCTTTGAATTTTCCCCAACATGATAAATGGGTTTGATTTCTACCTCACGTAAAGTACAAGATGCTATGTTTAGCTTTACCAGCATATCATTGGGCATGCCATAGCGGGGATAAATAGAAGGGATGTCGATGGCCCTGAGTGCTTTAAGGGAAATGGCCGTGTACCCGGTTTGTGTATCGGAAACACTCCAGTAGCCTGAGGCTATTTTGGTTAATATAGACAGGATTGAATTTCCAAGGAAACGCTTACGGGGGATAATATCGAAGGCACTTCGGTGAATAAGACGATTTCCCTTTACATAGTCAATATTTTCACTAATCACAGGTGTGCAAATAGACTCCAGTTCTGCAGGATCCATCTGGCCATCTCCGGCCATTACCCCGGTACAATCAATTTGCATAGCTTTAGCCCATTTATAACCCAGGGCAATGGCTGTTCCCACTCCTCCGTTCTTTTTCAGATTGATCAGCACCAATCTTCCTTCTGGCTTTGGCTGAACGATCTCATGTGGCGGAAACTTTTTCCATTCTTCCTTTCCTTTTTTTGCCAGATGGATCTCAGCCTGGTTGTACAAAGTAGGTTCTGTGGGAACAACCGGTTTCGGAATGGTGCGTTGGCCGGCTTTTTCAAAATAGGAAGAAACTACATCTGCTGTTTTGTCTTTTGAGCAGTCATTTACAATAATGATCCGGTCAACAAAGTCAGGCATGGTATCCAGCACCAGACGGATCTGTTGTTCTTCATTATATGCAGGTACTACTACTGCAATGGTTTTGTTATGGAGCATAAATCTTTAAATGGGTTTTTCACCAATGAGCTTTTCAATCAGAAACAGGCAAAGTTAATATCTTTGTCATTATTGTGTGCTGATAATGAATAAATCCACTATTTTAGCAGCTAAATTTTTCTGCAGCATAGTGTTCAACCAATTGAAATATATCACTTAGCCTTATGACGTTCGGGAAAAAGATTTTTCTCAATGAGAAAACCCTATTTGCAATCTTTGCACTGCTTCAGCTTGTTCCATATTTTGCCATTTCCCTGATACCGTCAATGGATGGGCCACAGCATCTTCACAATTCGCAGGTGATCATTCAATTACTGGGTAACAATCCTGTTTTCCAGGAATTTTACAATATCAATCCTGTGATTGTAGGATATTGGACCGGCCATTTCCTGCTTACATTACTCAACTTTGTATTTCCTGCTTCCCTGGCTGAAAGCTTATTGATCTCTGTTTATTTGCTCGGATTGGCTTATTCTTTTCGCTTTCTTGTAATTGCCATTAACCCAACACCCTCTTATCTCACTGTTCTTATCGTACCATTTTCCTATACTTTTTACTTCCTGTTGGGCTATTACTCTTTTTCACTGGCTTTTATTTTTGTATTCCTGGTTTTTGGGTATTATTATAAAAACAGGAACCACCTGGATTTTAAAAATCTAATGGTGCTTTTAGTGCTCATTTCAGGTGCTTTTCTTAGTCACGCTTTTGTTTTTGCTTTATTTGGATTTGCTCTGGTGCTTTTTGTTTTGCTTGAATTCCTTTTTGACCTTTCACAAAATGGCAAATTCCATGACCATTTGAGATTTCACGGAAAAAGAGCAGTGTTGCTTCTGCTTATATCCCTCCCTGCAATTATTCTGTTTGTTGTATACATCAGAAGTGTAATGGGTATTGATGCAACAGTAATTTCTGAAAAGTATGAATTCCATGAGAGGCTGCATTTTATTATGCGCATACGTGCCATAATCGGGTTTCATATGGGCCGTGAGTCTTATGCCAACTATGTTTACTGGATTGTGATGCTGGTTGCTATTAACTATGTTTTGCATAAGTTTTTTGTAAGGATGAAACTGGAGTCTTTTACCAGGAAACAAATCTGGCATGAGTTTTTCTCTGTAAGATATATTTGGGCTCATCTGACCCTGGTGTTTTTGGTGGTTTACTTTGCCATTCCAGACAGGATATCAGCCGGTAACCTTGTGAGCAGAATTGCTGTTTTTGTTTTTTACTTTCTTATTATATGGGTAGCTTCTCTTAAACTGCCCAAAAAACTTTCGGGATGGCTGGCAGCCATTGTAATCATATTTTTCATCCATCAGGCCCATTACCGGGTGAAAACTTTTCACAGGTTGTCAGTGTACGGAAAAGATGTTCAGTTCCTTGAACAATACATTGAACCCAATTCAATTCTGTACCCATATCGTGTATCTTCCCATTGGGTTGATCTCCACTTTATAAACTACCTTGGCATTAACAAACCCATAATCAACCTGGGCAATCCCCAGTGCGGCGGGCAATTTCCGGTGGTGTGGAATAATAAGAAAATACCACGTTTGATGATGGGTTCTTTGGATGTAACAGATTTTTATGGACGAAATCATCAAATGAGTCAAAATCATGAAGTAAAGTATGTTGATTATGTTGCTATATATAGATGGAAGGAATTCGTAAACTCCGAAGAACACAATCAGATGAAAGAGATACTCGATGAATATTATGAGATAAATGTAATTTCCCCAAAAGAAAATGCTGCCCTGTTCAAATTAAAATAATTCTCAAAGTACCAATTAAAATGCCGAATATTTACTTAGGCAGCGCTTTATGAGTTCTGTTTAGATTGAATCAGTTTAACTTAAAGGAAATAATACAATGAAGCTTTCTGTTGTTATCCCTGCATTTAATGAAGAAAAAACCATTACTGAAATTCTGAAAAGAATCTTGTTAGTTGACCTTAATGGGATTGAAAAGGAACTGGTAATTGTGAATGACTGTAGCCGGGACAAAACCATTGAAGTGCTGGAGGGATTTATAGAAGATCATCCGGAATCAGTGATCCGGATATACAATCAGGAAAAGAATATGGGAAAGGGGGCAGCTCTGCATCGTGGGATTAAAGAAGCCACCGGCGATTATATCATCATTCAGGACGCAGATCTTGAATACGACCCCCGAGAGTATAATGATCTGCTTAAGCCTATTCTCGAGGGTAATGCCGATGTGGTTTATGGATCTCGGTTTATGGGCTCAAATCCCCACAGGATTTTGTTCTTCTGGCATACTATTGGGAACAGGTTTCTCACATTCCTGTCCAATATGTTCACCAACCTGAACCTCACAGACATGGAAACCTGCTATAAGCTATTCAGGGCACCTGTAATAAAAAGTCTGAAGCTGAAGGAGCGTCGGTTTGGATTTGAACCGGAGGTTACAGCCAAGGTCTCAAGGTTTCCGGGTATAAGGATATATGAAGTTGGAATCTCTTACTATGGCCGTACTTACGAAGAAGGGAAAAAAATAAACTGGAAAGATGGTTTCAGAGCCCTTTGGTGTATTATTAAATACAACACCTGGAGTAAATAAGATGAAAATCAGAAACCGTACCATAAAGGTTAGCCGCCTCACACAGATTGCTTTGATATTTGCACTGGCGGGATTACTGTCTTCGGTTGCACATCGGAATATCAAAACGGTAAATGTAATGTACTTTGTAATGGGATCAGATATGCAAGGTTATTACCAGTATCTTCCAGCTTTTTTTCTGCATGACTGGGATGAATTTGAACGGCTCCACTATGCCAAGCCCTACGAAGAAGGCAAGACATTAAACGTTTATACATGTGGAGTAGCAATTATGCAGGCACCCTTCTTCCTGGCAGCACATGCTACGGCTCTCTTTTTCCAGGTAGATACTCAGAATGGGTATTCCAATATCCACTTTTCCTTTATCTTTATTGCGGCACTGTTTTATGCCACGCTCGGGTTTTTGTATGTATACAAAACACTGAAGAGAATATTTCCTGAAAGGGAATCCCTAATAACTGCTGCACTTATTTTTTTAGCTACCAATCTGTATTATTATACGATTTTTAGTCCAGGTATGTCGCATGTGTATTCTTTTGCCCTTATTGCAATGTTTATTTATTATGTGCCGGGGTTTTATGAAAATCCACGAATCACATCAACCCTGAAAATGATTCTTCCACTTGCATTAGCAACCTTGATCAGACCAACCAACATTATAGCAGGGTTGTATTTTGTTTTGTTTGACGTAAGTAGTTGGAAGGATATTATATCCCGAATTAGATTTCTTGCTGTCCGATGGAAATATATCCTTATGATGCTAATGGTGGGAATAATTGTATTTATTCCACAAATGGCATATTGGTATAAAGTAACCGGGAATTTATTTGTCTATTCCTACCAGAGTGAAGGGTTTACCCATATTTTGAGCCCGCGAATCACGACTGTGCTTTTTGGGCCCCGTAACGGCTGGTATATTTATACTCCATTAATGTTTTTGGCTTCACTGTCGCTGATTTATCTGGCAGTAAAGAAAAAATTAAATGGAATTGTTATTTTATTGATAATGGCCATTATAGTTTATCTTAACGGAAGCTGGTGGGTTCCTACTTTTAGCGCAGCAGTGGGTTACCGGGCATTGATTGAGTTTCTGCCTTTCATGGCTATACCTCTGGCCTTTTTTATCCGTAAGGTCTATAATAGTCGTTATATGCTTTTGAAAGTTTCAACCACAATAATGTTAATATTCTTTGTGGTTTATAATATACTCTTTAGTTATAAATACAGCACCTGGCTATGGTGGGATTCGCCCTGGGACTGGAACAATATTCTCCGTATTTTCTCTTTCCTGATTAACTGAGATTTTCCCGTAACTTTTATGGTATAAAGAACCGGTTGTTTTTCATCAACCATCCATCACCCTTTCTGTATATATTTGTATGGGATGGTCTTATCATGACATGACTGACCGTGTATTCAGCCCTTCTTAAGTCATTATTGGTAATGCGCCAGCGAATAATGTCTCCTTGATTCTTAAAATGGAATTTTCTTTCGATTAGTGCCCAATTACCATCAAATGCCTTTACATTACGAAACAGTTCAGGTCTCCAGGCATCATGCCCCTGATTTATAGAGTCCCTTAGTTGTAATTCAAGTCGTGAACGCATAAAAAGATCTTTATGGAGGTCATGCACCCAGAATGAAATGATATATTCTATGCCGGCTTCTAAGTTCGGTATATCTTTATGGTAAATCCAGCCTCCTTTTTGAAGACGGTCAGAATAACTTCCTGGCAAAAGATAATTATTATCATCCGGGCTTTCAGAGAATTTCTCAATCTGGAAATTCATTACATTATGGTCAGTAAGGTAATCCCCATGTGGAAAAAGATCGGCCTCATTTATTTCGGATAAAATTTCATAAAATGGATTATTGTGGACGCTTACCAGGCTGTCCCATGGGCATTCATAGAGACTGAAATCGGCAGATTGATATAATGTGATGGATTTGTCAATCATGTTTTGTTGTATTGGAGGAATATCGATACAATCGTCGATGGTAACTATCAGGAAACTTTTGCCTGGAGTAAGCTTATTAAGGATATCGGGTCTTCTGTAGGGTTCGTTGAAAAGTTCAATGTTTTCAAGGGTTTGTGAAATGGATGTGCGACTTAACATGACTCCCATAGTGGGAAGCCCGGTCTTCCAGGAAACTAAGTATGCAGGTCGTGTGATGCCACAGGTTGCATTTACCCATATGTTTTCCGAACCTACATGGAAATAGGGTATAGGAATCGTTGCCTGAAATCTAGAAATATCAATTTCTTTAAGCCACTGATTTTCATCGGTCTTATTCTGATGATCACTAAGTGCAGGGATACTATTGTTGACACGTTTCGACCAAAATCTTACATTTAGGTATGCATCATAATATAAAAACGATGTGGTTAGCACCACAAGAATAACCCAGATTAACCTGTTCAATCCTTTTTTACGAAGGTTCCAGATATGATAAAAGATGAGAATGTTAATCATGTAAAAGAACAACCATGAAAAGCGGGCTATTCCCCGCATTTGTTTGAGAGGTCCCAGGTAATGAATCAATTGGCTTGCATCTCCGATGATAAAAGGTATACCAAATGAATACAACAACATGATGAAAGATGTCCAGAAGAAAATATTCATTATATAGTTTTCGCTTGGCTGGGGGAAGGTTTTTAACCTGTTTTTTGTTATTTGAATAATAAAAAATATTAATGCGATCAAAAATCCAATAGTTGCAACCAGTCCCACATAAGCAATACCCTCCCAGTTGATATATTTGAAGTCTGAATAATTAAGTAAAAAATGGGCATAAGGTTTTCCCAGAGGTAGAAATATACTTTCGGGGTAGGCGCGGTAAAACAAAAAACCCCAGGGATAGGCCGTTCTGTCAGAAACTGGATCTGTAAAAGCGGTAAAGGAAATAAAAATAACTAGTGGGCCAATGAACTGAATGGCCAGATGAAAATAGTTTTTCCTGTTTTTGTAAGTTTCTTTGTTGAATAAAAACCTGAATATCCAGTAAAGCATGATTATGGAAGCATGAAATCCAAGCATATACACATGCGTACCCAATGCCCATAACACAAATAAGCCTATGATCACACTGATAAAATATCGGTTTCTTTGATCAAATTTAGCTATGAGATATAGCATTGCCGGAATCGCAAAAACATAAGATAATGAAAAATGACCGGGCATACGTGCCATTTGGGGTGAAAGGAAAGCAATTCCTATACTTATAAGTATGCTGTAAAAAACTGGGAGCTTAAAATGTGAAAGAAGAAGGTACAAAAAAATCGCACCTAAAATAACTGAAAATAACATTGTCAGATTCAGAATTCCAACAATATTATCACTAATATCAACAATATTATTGTGAATAAATTTCAGAAAAAAACTTATGGATGGTTGATTACCGGTATAGAAAATATGTTCGCCGTGCGGATAGTTCATGGAATATGAATGATATACCGTGCTGTCGTGAGTTACATAATATACAGTGTTATAATAGTCTTTAAGACCATCTCCACTAGTTGCAAAATAGGTTGTATTTGGGTTAAACAGGGGCCCCTGATAAAAAATAACCAGTATAATAAAGCTTAAGGCAATAGTAACTAATAATCCTAATTGCCGCGATTGAATTGATTTTAATATCATTTGGGTTTTTAATTTTCCGGTAAGCTGTGAGTGAGAATTGTTAGGATTTCCGTTCTATGAAGTCAGCAAAATACAAAGGCCTTTTTTTTGATTCCAGGTGTATTCTTCCAATGTATTCACCAATTATACCCAGCACAACTAACTGTACCGAACCCATGAGCACAACCATAACCAACGTAGTGCCAAAGCCGCTGAAAGTATAATCAGGATTATTTAGAAATTCAAAAACAAAATAAATTCCCAGTAAAATGGCAAGCAGGGCTGTAAAAACGCCAAAATAGCTGGCAATACGGAGGGGTTTAATAGAGAATGAAATGATAGAGTCTAAAGCGAGAGATATCAATTTCCTTACATTGTATTTCGTTTTGCCGGCAAATCGTTTGGGGGCTTCAAATTCAATTATCTCATGGTTTTTTATTCCCATCCAATTGATAAGCCCCCTGAACAGACGTTTTTGTTCGCGCATACTTTTAAGTACTTCTATATACTTTTTATCAATAAGCCTGAAGTCGGGCATATTGGCAGGTATTTTATCATCTGATAATGTATTGATCAATGCATAAAAAACCTTATTTAAGATTTTGCTTGATAAGCCCTGATCTTTATTATCCTTCCTTAATGTAAGAACAAGGTCAATACCATTACTCCATTTATCAAGCATTTCTGGAATAAGAGAAGGAGGATGCTGCAGGTCTGCATCCATAAAAATAATACAATCGCCCCGTGCATGATCCATTCCTGCAGTCATGGCAATTTCATGTCCAAAGTTTTTTCCAAGATTTACGATCTTGACCCTTTGATCTTTCTGTAATAATTCACTTAAAATGGTGAAAGAATTATCAGTACTGCCATCATTAACAAATAAAAACTCAAAACTATATGGCAAGTCAGAAACAGTATCTGTTATAACTTTATATAGCTCTGCCAGATTTTTGTCTTCATTAAATACTGATATTACTAAGCTAATTGCCTTGGCTTGATGCATGGGTTACTTTTTATATTGAATGGATGATTAATTAAAACCCTTTTATACTTTTATACTATTACCCTTGCAAAAATAATAAATGAAATTAATGAAAAACACTTTCCAATATATGATGCGATTTTATCTCCTTAAACCCCTCCATATGATACCGGTAAAAATCAATGGTTTTCTGCAACAAAATTTTCCGCATGGCTGCAGGGATGTCCAGTTTGGATGTATCCTGCAAGTTGGTGACTGACAACTTATAAAAGTAATTACTCTCCTCTCTGGTAAGGCAAAGGATAGCATTATCGTATTGCGACTGGTATATACCTTCTTTGAGATTAAAAAAGCACTTCAGGTCGGTGTAGTTTTTACCCGGCGAAAACCCAAGGAATTTGCTCAGTTGCAAAAGAAAAACCATATGAAATATCGCCAGATTATCTTCCTCCATGTCAAGTTTTTGCACGGCATGAAAGATAAAATCGAAGGCTTCTTTCTGGGGTTCCTGGTGTTTGAAAGCATTGATCAGCATTTCGCAGATGAATATGGCAAGGGTCGTTTTCCGGATATCTGTTGTCAGGGTATGAAAAGGGTGGGAGCAACGTGCTTCTCTGATTCGCTGAAGTCCTGATTTCTCTTTATGATATACCACCATATCCAGCAGCGTGAGGGGCTGAAACAGGCTGGCCCTGATACTTGATTTGCTTTTTCGTGCGCCCTGCACCAGGTACGACTGTAAACCAAGCCCCGGTGTAAGTATCCTGGCAATGATACCCGAATCACCGTATTTGAAACTGTGGAGTACTATGCCCTGGGTGGTGTGGATCATGGGGAGGGTTAATGGGTTATTAGGTTAATGAGTTAATTATTACTCCACGCAAAGTAGCAAAGGGTTCGCAATTAACGCAGAGTTTTTAATTTATGATTTCGTATTTTGTATTTAGCTTCGATGATCTCACCTTCGACTCAGTTCGAATTTCGAGTTTCGAATTTCGGATTTCGGATTTCCCTTCTTCGGACTTCGGTCTTCGGACTTCGGTCTCCATTCTATCTATTTCAAAAAAAGTATCTTCGTAACCATAGTCTCATTTCCTTCGGGATCGGTTGAGAATACCAGGTAAACACCTGATGATGGTCTGTTGCCGAAAAGATCCCTGCCATTCCATACCAGCTGTCCGCCTTCGGCAAAGGTATCATAAACAAGGTTGCCGTTTATATCGGTAATTTTTACCCGGGCATTGGTAACAAGGCCTTTTACTGCAATATATCCGGCGTATCCGGGCCTTACCGGGTTAGGATAAGCATACACATCAGTATGCTGACTTTGACCTTCAGTAGCAAAACCCCTGTAAGAAACCAGACCGAGGTCTGTAGCAAAAAATACTTCACCTGTTTTTGGATTGATGGTAATATCCAGAATATTATTGGATGGCAAAGGACTATTGTTTCTATTGAAATGCAGAATGGTTTCCCTGGCATCGGGCGAAAGCAGAAATGCTCCGGAGCTTTCGGTGCCAAACCATTTTTTGTTGGAGCCATCTACAAAAATTGTATTGATCACTTCGTTTTCAAAGAGCCTGCCGGCAAACCCATCCTGTAACACAATAATGCTCTGTGCATTGTAAAACTCACTACGAAACACCTGCTGAGGTGAGTAAAAAACAACCACACCCCCATCAGTACCTACCCATATGTAGCCATCCTGATCTTTTGCAAGAGCCGACACCCTGTTGTTAGGAAGTGCTCCGTTACCATCTTGTGTGCCCAGTTTTCTGATTTCAAATACTTCGTTGTTATCCAGACTTTCTTCGCCAAGCACCATTATTCCTCCCCCTGTAGGCATGGCAACCCACTTCTGATCAAAATTATCAATAACAACTTCACCCAATGTTTCATTATCTGCAATTGTTCCGTTATGGGGGAAAGCAATCCAGTTACCATCGGGAGTGAGAGCGTGTAAAAAAACGGGTGTATTTGAATTGGATACCCAAAGATTCCCTTTGCTGTCAAACGCTGATCCACCCACTCTCAGCCAATCACTTACACCTGTTCTTTGTTGCAGTGTACTGTTTTCTTCGTTGTAAAAGTTGATCAGTCCTTCTTCAGCATCAAATTCCAGCAAACCACCCATCCAGGCAGATGCAAATGCCCGCTTTGGGTTTCCAGGATGGTGGGTAACCTGATGAATATTTCGTAAAGCATCAATTTCGGGAAAGAGCCAGCGACTAAAGGTGTTCCAGTTATTTTCGTAATATACAAATATACCTCGATCATTAAAAATCCCGGGTTGTGTACTTCCCGGGGCAACCCAAAGTGCTTCGCCATTGTGGGTAAGTCCAAAAGATTCATCATACGGTGGGCCTTCAGGAATGATGGATTCATACCATGCATTAATTATTCCTCTTATTAATCCTGCCCGATTATCTGCTGCCCAGAAAACATTACTCTTGCCAATAAAAGCATCCCATGCACTGCTATTTCGTCCGGCATACGAAAAGATTTTTGCTTCAAGTTCAAGGTTTTCATCAAATACATAAACACCATCCATTGATGATATCGTGAGAA
Organism: uncultured Bacteroidales bacterium; assembly: GCA_964465275.1. Taxonomy (GTDB): domain Bacteria; phylum Bacteroidota; class Bacteroidia; order Bacteroidales; family UBA7960; genus SKVR01. Next base: position 110,414 of record CAYXIT010000001.1, read on the forward strand.
AATCGCCCGAAGATCTCACATTTGTTTTATGAACATAAAAATTTTCGGAAACATCTGGGTTAAGAATCAGCCACTGGGTACCATCTGAATAATACAAGGTATCACCTTCAGGTGATGTTAGATTTGCAAAGAGGTAACCTGCATGCGATTCAAGGTGGTTAAAACTGTTGGGATAGCCGCTCAGCTCCGGAACAAGGTTCCAGTATTGATGGTCAGCCAGGTTTGGTGCATCAACGGAAGCTTTCAGCAGGCCTGCTTCGGTAGCTGCATAAAAGTAGTCATCCTTTATGATCAGATCAAAAACATTAAGCATGCTGGCATCAGGGCCAATATACCAGGTGTCGAGAATTACAAACTGATCCATGTCAAATACCACAACTCCAAAACCACAGGCGAGATAAGCTTTGTTTTCCGAAAAATATATATTATAAATGGTTTTTGATCCCAGGATATTTGCCTGCCTTATATCGGAAACTGTAATGATTTGCTCATTTTTCAGAATATCAAGGTTTCCATTTGAATAACCCATCAAAAGTGTGTTATGGCTATCCGACCAGTTTATTACGCTTATACCAAAATCGGAAAGCCCGTCAACCTTGTCAATTTTTCGTATACTGTTGAAATTTTTATCATATTCAAGCAGACCGTAGGGAGTTGCAGCATAAATGATGTTGTTTGCTTCAGCAAGCGATATTACGGTTCTGTTGGGCAAATGATGTCGCCAACCGCCAATGGCAATATCCTGAGTGTAGGATAACATGCCCGAAAAAATTATCACCAGAAATAAAAGCGAGAGTCTTTTTAAAACTACTTCAGAAAAGTATTGACAGTTCATATTTTACAGTATAAGGCACAACAGAAATCAAAGCATATACAAATAACATTTTGTAATATGAATTATTGTACACGCTATTTAGTCAATTGCATAGTTATTCAAAAATACAAAAAGCAATGCTTTATTGTTCGTATTGAGGCAATAAAAAACCGGCTATCAAAAATTATATTTCAGATAGCCGGTTTTTTCTGATCAGAAGAACCACCGGTAAGTGAGATTGATGTTACGACCAGGCATAACAAAGTTCCGGTCCTCAATACGCGACAGGTGATCGCGGTATTTGGTATCCAGAGCATTTTCAACCCTCAGAATGATTACATGTCTTCCATTAAAGTTCAGCCGGTATCCGGCCTGAAACCCCAGCAATGTGTATCCATCTGTTGGATTCTCTTCTGGCGAAATTCTTTCCTGTTTGGCAACAGCCCTAAAGCTAGCACCCAGCCATCCTCTGTTAAAATCATACTCTACCTGGTTATTAAACCTGAAAGGGGGTATAAAAGGGAGATTTTCGTTGGGTGCATTATCAATGATCCTTTGTCCACGAACCATGTCGGTAGAGGCCTGGTATGTTAGTCTGTTACCCAAACGGAAAGCAGCAGATAATTCTCCACCGTGCAGCCTGGCCTTCCCTTCCATATAAGTGAAAACGGGATAACCTGTTTCATCATCAACGTCTCCGGTGGGCTGAAATACAATGTAATTGGAAAAATCATTTACAAAAGCTGCCAGTTCTATTTCAGCAATACCGCGGGTAAAACGGATAAATGCATCGCCACCATGTCCGATTTCATCATTCAGATTTGGGTTTCCGATTTCAAAAACACCTGCTCCCAGATGGGCTCCGTTGGCAAATAATTCTTCTACAAGTGGGTTACGGTGTGAACGGGCAAACTGCCCCCCGATCTCAATACCTTCAGATGGACGAAGGTTTAAGCCAACTGAGCCGGAATAATTGAAAGTGTTCCTGTTAAGATCGATATCAGGGAACAGATCATTGCTTAACGCTGACGTATTCTGAAAGTCAAGTCTTATGCCTGCCTGAAGCCTGAGAATGTTTGAGAGAGGAATTTCCTGGAAGGTGAATGTTGCCAGGGAAAATCTTAATTCACCTGGAGTATAGGCTTCCGGGCCACCTATATTCAGACCTTGTCCCTGGAAACTGAATCCGATAGCACCTCTGTCAAAAATCCCACGGGGTTTATGCTGCAGGGTTAATGTGCTGCTGAAAGCATATTGATCATATTCAAGATCAACATCTTCGCTGAGGTTGCCATCTGGGTTCTGAATAACTATCTCTTGCTGAAAGAAATGCGTCGCATTGAAGCGAAGTTGGGCTTTGTCAAAGAAATCACCACCGGTTTCTCTTCCAAATCTCCCCTGGAAAGAATACCTCCTGGCTCTTATCTCAATTGATTCATCAGGATCATCAATACCCTCAGGAACTCCAAAAGTTTGATCAAAGAAGGAAAGGCTCAGACCTCCGTTCAGGTTGCCGTTATCAATACCCCAGCCTACAGCTCCATCGGTATTGCGCATGGAAGTCTGAGGTATTTCACCATCCGGGGTATTTATATTACCGGCCTGCCTGGTTGCAAACCTTGCAGTAGTTGCCCAGTTGTTATCACCGTATGTTATTCGTCCAAATCCTGCACCCATACTGTTCATGGTGGCTCCCTGGCCCGATAGCACACCGGTAAATCCTGCATCCCACTGATCGGGAATATCAGTTGTCATCAGGTTTATTACCCCTCCCAGGGCACTGGATCCATAGAGCAAACTGGCGGGACCTCTTACTACTTCCAGGCGACTGGCAACCAATGGATCCAAAGAAATGGAATGGTCAGCCGAGGTTTCCGAAATATCACCCATGCGTTCACCATTTTCCAAAACAAGTATACGATCGCCATCCATTCCACGAATAACGGGTCGAGAGGGTGCTGAACCGAAGCTGCGCATGGCAACACCGGGCTGACCGTTAAGCATTTCTCCGAATGAAGGCTCGCTGCGTCGCTGAAGCTTTTCACCGGTAAAAACATTATCGGGCTGATAGCGGAATCCGCTGGCTGTGGGTGATGAGGTTAGAACTATTTCAGCAAGGTTTATGCCTGTGGGGGTAAGAATTATATCTACCTCCAGCGTACGTTCCTTCTCGGCTTCAAATCCAATCTCTTCCAGGCTGTATCCCATACTTTGAACAATAAGTATATGTTTACCGGGGGGCAGATTGCTTAAGATATAATGACCGGTTGCATCGGTAATGGTTCCAATCCGGGTTCCTTTGATCAGTAAATTTACAAAAGGAAGATGTTCGCCTGTTTCGGCATCAATAACATGTCCGAAAATGTTGGCATCGGTTGGAGGGCGTTGTTCACCGGGATTATTGTCGGCCAATAATCCGGATTTTCCGAATAGAGAAATAAAAAAGAAAAGTATTGTTGTGATATATATATTTTTCATGATCGTTTATAAATTAAGTAATTGTAAATAATCATCCGTATACAGATTATATTTTTTAATCAGATTTCGTAAGTAAATGACTGATTGTAGTATACTCAGGAAATAAGTATCAATAATTCAAACAGTTCTTCGAATTATTGATAAACCGAATTAGATACCGGAGATTGATTTAAAATGACGGGGGGCCGCGTAAAGGATCTGTTGCAAGAGGTGATAAGGAGATGAGTCTGGACTTATAGGCCGTTACTCCACTTTTCTGCATCGACCTTAAAAATCGTTCAAAAAAGAACAGCAACAATAAAAAACCGGTAATTTGAGATATTTGTGCAAGTACTGTATACTCAAAATCGGTATGGTTATGACTTTGATAAGGGGTGCCTTTAACGGGGTTATTATTAAACGGATGCGAGTGCTCAATTATTAAACCATTTTCAAGAATATGGTAATGTTGGAAGGCAATCTGATTAAAAAATAGCAGCAGTACCACCGGCAAAGTGATGAGCAGTATTATTTTTTTTACTTGATTTTTAGAATCCATAAATGCTTTCCGTAAACCTATGCAATTGAACACGCAAAATTAAACATTTGACATAGCCGATTGGTTTGATGAGCCCCGGATTATAATTTTTTAATATTTTTCGTTCAGTATATGAAATGTATTCCGTACACAAAAAAACCCTTCCGTGTTAATCCGGAAGGGTCGGGGGTCATAATTCAGGCCACTAAATTATGAAAAGGTATCGGGGTTTTTCAGATTATCCACATTTGCTTTCTCCACAATGGGTGCAAATCAGACATCCTTCCTGGTAAATTACAGATTCCTGCTTACAGGTTTTACAGATACGTCCCTGGGCTTTTGTACCATCGGGAATGAATTTTTTCAGGGCACGTACAACACCGTTTTTCCAGGTGTGGAGGCTATCTCCGCTAAGGTTCATATCGTCAATAACATCTACCACAGATGGCAAAGGCATACCATGACGCAGAATACCAGATATCAGCTTTGCATAATTCCAGTATTCTTTATCGAAAGAACGTGAAAGCCCCTCAATGGTAATTTTATACCCGTCGAGGTCTTCAAACTGAAAATCATAACGTTTTTCACCGGTAGAGAGTTTATTTTTTATTACCCTTCCTTTTTCAACGTAGGGTGGCAGGTAAAATCCTTCTGCCTTACCGGTGAATATTTCGTAGGGGCGGTCATTGAGTGTACCTACAACAGCTACCCATTTTTCTGAATTATTATTGAAACGCACAATATCAGCTTCCAGCACTTTGGGCCTTTTAGGAGCTGTGGTTTCTTTGAATTCATTTTCATCCTCTTTTTTGCTGTCATTAACCAGAACCCCTGAACGTGAACCGTCGCGGTAAACAGTAACTCCTTTGCATCCGCTTTCCCAGGCAGTCTGATAGATTTTGCCCACAAGTTCTTCTGTTACATTATTCGGAATATTTACCGTAACACTGATTGAATGATCAACCCATTTCTGAACTGCTCCCTGCATTGTAACCTTGGCAACCCAATCCACATCATTTGCTGTGGCTTTGTGGTAGGGCGATTTAGCAATGATTTTATTAAGTTCATCCTGCTTCATCATTTTTACTTCATCTATATCATAACCATTAATGGTCAGCCAATCCATAAATTTATGATGGAAAACATTGTATTCTTCCCAGTGGTCACCCACTTCATCCACAAAATCTACTCTCACATTTTTATCATTGGGATTTACTTTTCTTCTTCTTTTGTAAGAAACCATAAACACGGGTTCGATGCCTGATGTGGTTTGTGTCATCAGAGAAACACTTCCTGTTGGAGCTATGGTAAGCAGTGCAATGTTACGACGGCCATTTTTCATCATGGTTTCTTTCAGCTCATTGTCAGCCTCAAAAAGACGATTAATAAACGGATTGTTAACTTCCTTTTTTGAATCATACACTTCAAAAGCCCCTCGTTCACCGGCCATAACAGATGATGACCTGTATGCTTCTATTGCAAGGGTTTTGTGGATATTTACCGAAAAGTCAGTAGCTTCGGGAGTTCCGTATCGATAACCCAATGCTGCCAGCATATCGCCTTCGGCGGTAATACCAATGCCGGTTCTTCTTCCCTGGATGCACTTCTCGCGAATTTTATTCCACAATTCTATTTCCACACTTTTTATTGCGATCTCTTCCGGGTCTGATTTGATCTTTGTAAGGATAGCATCAATTTTTTCCAGTTCAAGATCAATGATGTCATCCATAATCCGCTGTGCATAGTGCACATGTTCTTTGAAAAGATCAAAATCAAATCTGGCTTCAGGAGTAAAAGGTTTGTTTACATAACCAAAAAGATTTACTGCAAGTAAACGGCAACTGTCGTAAGGACAAAGTGGAATTTCACCACAGGGGTTGGTTGATACAGTGGTAAAACCCAGGTCAGCGTAGCAGTCCGGTACAGATTCGCGGATGATAGTATCCCAGAATAAAATTCCGGGTTCAGCTGAGCGCCATGCATTATGCACAATCTTATTCCATAGGGCCTGTGAGTCAATATCTTTAAGAAAAGAAGGATTTTTTGAATCAACGGGATATTGTTGTGTGAAAGGTTTGTTTTCTTTTACAGCGTTCATAAAGTCGTCTGTAATTCTTACAGAAACATTGGCTCCTGTTACTTTTCCTTCTTCGAGTTTAGCATTTATGAAACCTTCGGAGTCGGGGTGTTTGATTGAAACGCTTAGCATGAGTGCTCCTCGCCGGCCATCCTGCGCCACCTCGCGTGTAGAGTTTGAATAGCGCTCCATAAACGGAACCAGACCGGTAGATGTTAACGCACTGTTTTTGACCGGGCTTCCTTTGGGTCTGATATGGGAAAGATCATGGCCAACTCCACCGCGGCGTTTCATAAGTTGCACCTGTTCTTCATCAACTTTCATAATGCCGCCGTAAGAGTCGGCATTGCGGTTTCCTATAACAAAACAGTTGGAAAGAGAACCAATCTGGAAAGGATTACCTATACCTGCCATGGGGCTACCCTGGGGCACAATATATTTAAAGTTTTTCAACAGATAGAAAATCTTTTCTTCACTTAAAGGGTTCGGATATTTTTTCTCGATGCGTGAAATTTCTTTTGCAATTCTCCGGTGCATATCATCAGGGGTCAGCTCATAAATATTCCCCTGTGAATCTTTCAAGGCATATTTATTAACCCATACACCGGCTGCAAGGCTATCGCCATTGAAATAAGCTGTGGTTTTTTCAACTGCTTCATTATAAGTATATTTGGCAGGTGCTTCAGGCTGTTTCTCAATATTATCTGACCGGGTATCTGAACCATTTGAGTCATCGGGAAACATTATTTCCTGCTCTTTTCGTTTACCCAATACTTCCTGGTAAAGATTGTCAGACGATGATTTCTGTTTGTCTTTGGTTACGATTTGAGCTGAAGCACTATTGTCCATAATTCCGGATTTTATGTTTTAAAAATATATTTAATCTTAGATAAAAAGGGGATAATATGAAAGCCTGTGGAGAGGCAATTCGGTGAAGCGAAGATAAAAAACAAAACTATTAATGATCCCGAGAGATTATTAACAAAAAGGGAAAGTTATTAACGCAAGTCTGTAACTTGTTGATAAAAAACACGATAGAAGAAAGGAATTGATTCTCAGAATTGATTTTGTTTAAGAATTGATAATCAGGACATTATTTTGCAATATTTTTTTAAGATATTCGTTTGATTTGAGTTAATTTCTTTTTGCAGCTGCTGAAGTATCAAAAAAGCGGGAATTGAGAAACCATCTTCGAAATTTGCGTAATTTTATATTCAGTTTTGGCAATATTAAACAGCTTTTATTGATTATAAATTAGAAGATTATGTATTTCAAAAATCCATATTACATCAGGGTAAGATACCTTGGTTTTGGTTTGCTTTTTATTGTCGGACTTATCTTTACTTCGTGTGATAATAATGACAATGATCCTTTACCTGAAGGTCCGGCAAGTTTTGAATACATTATTGCAGATTTTATTACAGATAATTCTGCAAATTTTACTGCTGATATAGCAGGTG
>CAYXIT010000001.1:117815-126559 GCA_964465275.1 uncultured Bacteroidales bacterium
TTACAAGCAGACAAAACTTATTATGTCAGAGCTTTCTATTCAACCGAAGAACATGATTTTTACAGTAATGAAAAGGTTTTTCAAACCACTATACCTGTTGATGCCCTTGATGGAAACACCTATGGTACAGTGAAAATCGGCGATCAGCTATGGATGACTGAGAACCTTAGAACAGTTTCATATAACAATGGTGATTCCATTGCCAACGGAAAAGGATTGGGTAATTACTCCAATTACAATGATCCGAAATTTTACTTTTATTATGACGATGATACAACAAAATTGCCTGAATATGGCAAGCTGTATACATGGCATGTAATAACTGATTCCAGGGGCGTTTGTCCTGCTGATTTCAGGATTCCCGATATAATAGATTTTGAAAATCTGATCATGCATCTCGATCCACTTGCTACTCCCTTCAATAACCTTTCATCCGGAAATAATGAATTAAGTGCCATTGCAGGAGGTTTGCTGAAAGCCACGGGCAATATTGCCGATGGAACAGGTTTATGGGAACACCCCAATGGCGGTGCCAATAATATAACCCAAATGAGTTTGCTGCCTTCAGGCCTGCGCGATCCTTCAGGTTCCTTTGATGGTTTGGGCTTTAATGCTGCATTGTGGTCTTTTACGGAAGAAGATTCAGAAAGAGGTATTATGTTTTATACCCATTTCTTCAATGCAGGATTTTATACCAACAACTTCAGTAAAAAAACAGGTTATGCTGTACGGTGCATGAAAGAAGCTGACCTTTAAAAGATCAGCTTCCGGTATAATACAATGTGAATTTGGTTACACATCTCCGAATTCAATCAGAAAAGCCTTGATAAACTCATCCAACTCACCATCCATTACTGCCTGCACGTTTGATGTTTCAACTCCTGTACGCATGTCTTTAACCATTTTGTAAGGGTGCATCACATAAGAGCGGATCTGTGATCCCCATTCAATTTTTTTCTTGGTGCTTTCCAGTGCATCGAGTTTTTCACGCTTCTTTCGCAGTTCAATCTCATATAATTGCGATTTGAGCATCATTAAGGCCTTTTCACGGTTTTGCCCCTGCGAACGGGTCTCCTGGCATTCAATAACAATGCCGGATGGAGCATGTCGCAACCTGACCGCTGTTTCCACCTTATTTACATTTTGACCACCGGGGCCGCTTGAACGAAAAGTATCCCAGGAAATATCGGCAGGGTTGATTTCAATTTCAATATTATCATCGATGATAGGATAGGCATAAACTGATGCAAAAGAAGTGTGCCGTTTATTGGCAGAATCAAATGGTGACAATCTTACCAGGCGGTGCACGCCGTTTTCTCCTTTCAGATAACCGTAAGCAAAATCACCTTCAAACTCAATAGATGCAGACTTAATACCTGCTCCATCTCCTTCCTGCTCATCAAGAACTTTCACTCTGAAATTATGCTTCTCTCCATACCGTATATACATGCGCATGAGCATTTCTGCCCAGTCCTGGCTTTCTGTTCCTCCTGCGCCCGAATTAATATTCACAATGGCCGACAGGCGGTCTTCCTCCTTGCTGAGCATTTTTTTAAATTCCAGTGCTTCAAGGTTATCTTTTACTTTCTGGTATTGCTCCATTATTTCTTCTTCACCGGCTTCACCGGCTTCATAAAATTCATACAATACCTTAAGGTCTTCAATACTTGCGGCTGATACTTCGTAACTATCTGTCCATTTTTTATGGTCGCGGATGTCTTTAAGTATCTTTTCTGCTTCTTTGGGGTTGCTCCAAAAGTCAGGATCCTCAGTTTTTTCCTCTTGTTGATTGATGTAGTTTAGTTTTTCATCAAGGTCAAAGTGACCTCCTCAAGGCCTCGAGCCTTTTATCCAATGCTTTAATGTCGTCGTTGTAAATCATTTTTGTATTTTTCCAAAGTTTATATCAGGGGTTATTACGTTCAATTTTGTCAACAGTGTGTATGGCCAGATCAGTTTCAAAACCTTTGTTTACAAGAAATGCGGCAGTTTTTTGTTTTTTAATGAAAATTTCCCCGGTTTTGATCTGTTGCCATTTCTTTTCGGCAAGCTTTTCAATGGTTTGCAGATAATCTTTTTCCTTTATCTCATTCAAGGCAAGTTCAACTGCAGAGGCATCAATATCGCGGGATTTCAGTTCCATCATAATTCGTTTTCTGCCCCATTGGTTATTGTTGAACTTGCTTCTGGCATAGGTTTTAGCAAAGCGGGTATCATCAATATATTTTTCTGTTTTAAGCCACTCCACCAGTTTTTCAATTTCGCCGGTGGTAAAACCCTGACCGATGTATTTTTTTCTTACATCAAAGCTACATCTTTCCTGCCATGCACAGTACTTTGCAGCTTTTTTCATCAAATTTTCCAGCCTGGCTGATGTCATGATAATTTATAAAAAACCCGCAATTTAATATCTGTTTTGGTATCAGAAACAAAATTGCGGGGTGGGTTGTTTGCAAAATTAAAGTTTTATCTCATCATCAAGTTTGTTAAAAAACCGGTATTCCAGGAAGTGATAGGCCATGTAAGGTTCAAGGTTGAACCTTGTTTTGTATTTTATCATCCACTTCAGCTTCAGAGAAAATAATCCTTTGGTAAGGAAAGCATATATGTAAGGGTGCACCCGTAATGTGAGATTCTTCTCATTTTGCTCCTGGATAAGATACCTAAGGTTATTTTCTATTTCGTCAATCAGGATGATACTGGGTTTGATTTCACCAGTGCCACCACAAGCCGGACATTTCTCAAGGATTTCCACATTGGTTTCAGTACGCACTCTTTGCCGGGTAATCTGAACAAGACCAAACTTGCTGGGAGGTAAAATATTATGTTTTGCACGGTCTTTTTTCATCTCTTCTTTCATTCTTTCGAAGAGTTTTCGTCGGTTGCCCGACTCAACCATATCAATAAAGTCTACCACAATAATTCCACCCATATCTCTGAGCCTTAGCTGTCGTGCAATTTCTTCAGCAGCTTCAAGATTTACCTCAAGTGCATTTGACTCCTGACTATTATCGGCGTTAATGCGATGTCCGCTATTTACATCAATAACGTGTAGTGCTTCAGTGTGCTCAATGATCAGGTAGGTTCCCCCCTTGATGGAAACAATCTTACCAAAAGAGCTTTTGATCTGTTTCTCAACCCCTAGGGATTCAAAAACAGGTACTTTCCCTTTGTACAATTTCAGGATGTCAATCTTCTTGGGAGCGATAGTTTTTATATAATCTCTAAGCTCTTCAAAAATGACGGGGTCGTTGACTGTAATGCTGTTAAACTCTTCGGTAAGAAGATCGCGGAGTATGGCTGAAGTGCGGTTGATTTCTCCCTGGATGATCTTTGGGGGTTTGGCATGCTGCAATTTATCAACAATACCATACCATTTTTTTTCTAAGGAACGAAGATCTGCATCCAGATCGGCAACCATCTTGCCTTCGGCAACGGTTCTTATGATGACACCGAAATTTGCAGGTTTTATACTTTGTACCAACCTTTTTAACCGGGATTTTTCTTCAGAGTTTTTAATTTTCTGAGAAACAGAAATACGATCGGAAAAAGGTACAAGAACAAGGTATCGGCCCGCCAGAGAAATTTCACTTGTTATGCGCGGACCCTTTGTTGATATAGGTTCTTTTGCAATTTGAACCAATACCGGTTGATTGCCGGAAAGCACATTGGTGATCTTGCCTGTTTTTTCAATATCCTTTTCCAGGATAAAATTATTCATGGAAAGGATTTTGGAGTTCTTGCCGGATATGGCCAGCTTGGTGTATTTGTTAAGAGAGTTAACCTGGGCACCCAGGTCAAGGTAGTGTAAAAATGCATCTTTTTCGTATCCTACGTCTACGAATGCAGCATTTAACCCCGAAATGATCTTTTTGACTTTTCCAAGGTAAATGTCGCCTACAGAATAATTGTTATTTTTCTTATCCTTATGCAACTCAACAAGTTGCTTATTCTCAATTAAAGCAATAACAATTTCTGAGGAGTTTGAATCAATGATTAATTCTTTGTTCACATCTATATGTCTTTAAGTAAGTTATTACATTACATCTTAATTCTTTCCGGTGCAGATAAAAATTTGCCGGAATGCCAGGGTTCCCCGGATTGGTTGTGTTCCTTTGTCATTTGAGGATGTACTTTTGATTTGTGAACAGGTATAGTAAGTACATAAAATACAAAGAAACAAAAACCCTGAAAGATGAATGGTCGGAAGGATACAGGTTCAGAAAGCAGGTTGGGCTAAATAAAATTACATAACGCCCTTTGGCATTATGTAATTTTATTTATTTACCCTAAAAACAAAACGTTTTTAAGATGTTGTTATTTCTTTTTATGTCTGTTTTTCCGCAGGCGCTTTTTGCGCTTGTGGGTAGCCATCTTATGTCTTTTTCTTTTTTTTCCGCTCGGCATAGCTGGTTAATTTAAAAATTTGTATTAGTTGTTTATACTTCCCGATTTCAGTTTATTTTACTTTAACTGATTCTTTAACTTCGCCTACGAATTCTTTTGCAGGTTTAAATGAAGGTATGCAATGAGCGGGAATAATGATTGTGGTGTTTTTGGAAATATTTCTTCCGGTTTTTTCAGCTCTCTCTTTTATAATAAAACTACCAAAACCTCTTAAATAAACATTTTCACCTTTTACAAGTGAATTTTTTACAGTATTCATAAAGGCTTCAACGGTTGCCTGAACAGCTACTTTTTCAATTCCTGTTTTATTGGCAATTTCATTTACAATTTCTGCTTTAGTCATGATAATTTTTGTTTAAGTTATATAATATTAACGCTCATTTTTTTCAAAATCGGGTTGCAAAGATAATTGTTTTCCTCATTAAAGAAAACAATTTATGTAATTTTATGCCAATGAATTATGTAATTATTTTTGCTCAAAAAGATCTGCTGATATAAATGAATTTTTCTTCCCGCCTTTTACAATGGTATCATGATAATAAACGTGACCTTCCCTGGAGAAATTCTTCCAATCCATATAGTATCTGGCTTTCGGAGATAATACTTCAACAAACCCGTATTGCTCAGGGTATTGAGTATTATTATCGTTTTATGGAGAAGTATCCTGATATACATACATTGGCTGCTGCAACTGAAGATGAAATACTTTTATTATGGCAGGGTCTGGGCTATTACTCCCGTGCACGGAATATGCATGCTGCCGCAAAAAAAATTGTGAATTTCAATGATGGTGTATTTCCAAAAGATTATCACCAACTTCTGAAATTGCCGGGCGTTGGCCCATACACTGCAGCAGCAGTTAGTTCTATTGCATTCAATATCCCTGCAGCTGCTGTTGATGGAAATGTTATAAGAGTACTTGCACGATTTTTTGGTATCGAAGATCCTGCAGATGATTCAAAAACCATTAAGCAAATCTATGAAATAGCGAATGAACTGATTGATAAGCAGAATCCCGGGATGTTTAACCAGGCATTGATGGACCTTGGAGCTATGGTTTGCAAGCCAGGTAAACCGTCATGTGATATTTGCCCTTTAGCAAATGATTGTTTTGCAAGGAAAAACGGACTTGAAAGGCATTTGCCGGTGAAAAGGCCCAGAACCAAACAAAAAGACCGGTTTTTCCATTTTTTCGTTTTGTTAGTAAACAAAAAAGGTGTGAAGGTTTTTTTCATTGAGAAAAGAAAGAATAACGATATATGGAAAAACCTTTATCAGTTTCCAATGGTTGAAACACCCGATTCAGATTTAACTCTTAGTCAGATAGAAGATCTCCCGATTTTTAAAGGCCAGGAAAAAAGTTATTATCTGAAACCTGCAAATACCCGTATATACCGTTTTACCCATTTACTAACCCATCAGCGTATTCATGCCTTTTTTCGTATTATTGCCCTTCCTGATGATTATTATCATAACTTTGAACCTGAAGCTGAGTGGGTAACATTTGATGGATTTCTTCAGAGAGGAAAACCTGTTTTGATTTCCCGGTTTCTGGAAAAAGCAAAAGAACTGCTGGATTAAGATTTTTATTTTTCACCCTTAAAATATGAGTTTTATCTTTAAAGATATGAGTTGCAAAGGAAAAAGCTTGCAATTTAAAAAAATTTGTTTTAAATTTAAGTAAATAAATATTTGTCAAACCAAAAAATAAAGATTATGGCAGGAGTCAACAAAGTAATTTTAATTGGAAACCTGGGCAAAGACCCTGAGGTAAGAAATCTGGAAAGCGGTGCCAAAGTTGCAAATTTTCCCCTTGCTACAACTGAATATTTCAAGGGAAAAGACGGACAAAGGCAGGAATCTACCGAATGGCATAACATCGTATTATGGAATCAGATGGCCGAACTCGCAGAAAAGTATTTGAAAAAAGGAAATTCCATTTACCTTGAGGGTCGTATCAGAACCCGCTCTTATGACGATAAGGAAGGTGTTAAAAAATATGTTACCGAAATAATGGGTAATCAAATGACATTTTTGGGTGGGCCTAAGTCAGATAGCAGTGGTCCCCAGGATTCTGGCTCTGCCGCACCACAGGACCCTGACATTGTTGAGGATTCTGATGACGGAGATCTTCCTTTCTAGAGAAAGATTGATTTTGAAATCAAAAAGCCCGTTAGAATACTCAATCTTTCCGGGCTTTTTTCTTATGTTTAATTTGATCAAATAATTATTCTCACTTAGAGCAATCAATCAATCCGGCAGGAAAAGTTTTTTTACTTCATCTGTAATCCGGGTGGGGCGAAAGGTTCCCGAGTCCATCATGCACCATGTGGTTTGTGATTCAACAAGTAGCTTCATATCAGTTTTTCTGTAAATCCCGACCTTCCTTATCGAGCTTACTCCCTGAGCATTCAGAACCTGAGTTTTTATTAATAATTCCTCATTAAGTTTTGCAGGATATTTATAATCAATCTCATGTCTTACAATGACCCAAACAAATTTTTCCTTAATATTATCAGGTGCAACACTGTTCCAATGGTTCACCGCAGCATCCTGTATCCATTGCACATAAACCACGTTGTTTACATGATCAAGCTGATCAATATGTTCAGGTTTCACTTTAAACGAATAAGAATGGATATAATTTTCTGTTTTACCAGTCATACTATTTTTTTTAGAAGAATAATGCATAACTCACACCCAGTATACCAATTACTGCAAGAATAAAAACAATGGTTTTGGGCATTACACCGTTATTCTCTGCTGTTTTTCCGAAAATTCCGAATACCAGCGGATGCACAAGGAAGGGCATGGCAAAAACAAAAGCAATCAGGCTGGATGCCTGTTCGCCAAACATACCTCCTTGTATCGCTGCAAAAAGACCAAAGTGTGAAATAGCTGATGCATTTGCCATAACTGAATCATTTAGGCCCATACCGCCAAGGTTTAGAATGAGCAATCCACCGAATACTGCAACCAGTTGCCATCCCAATGAGAAGATCATTAAGCCGCGGATTTCCTTTGCCTCTTTATTATTTGCTTTTCTGAGAGTTATAAGGGCCCACCATGTTAGAATAAGTCCTACACCAACCACCATTAAAGTATAAGGAATGAGCAGCTTTCCTGTCGTGGCACTTGCTGCCAGGATAGAAAAAACAAAGATGTGACCGATAAAAGGAATATTGATCATAATGGGGGCCCTTACCTGAGCTTCCGGCCCCAGATCACCTGCTGTACAGGCACCGGTTAACCCCGAGTGTGAGAGTGAGCCTGCCATACCGGGTGCCAGGTTGCGTATGTTATTTGCATTTCCTAACCAAATAAGTATTGCTAATCCGCCGAACATCCATAATAACTGACCGAAAAACCCAAAAGACAAAACAGCCGTCATTCCTGTAAGTGAAAAAGCTTCAGCTATCCTTGAACCGCCAACCATGAAATTCGCTGCAAGTACCACCGGAATACCGGCAAAAAGTAACGACCTTATTGTGGGCCCAAACTTCCACCTCGAAAAAATCATCCCGAAAATAACCGAAAGGATCATTGCAAAGAAAATTTCGGGAAGGGCAATGGTAGGTCTTATCCACTTTGCTATATGCCACGACAATACAAGTACACCCAGGATCATGGCTGTTTCTATTATCCCTTTACGGATATAAACGGGCTTGTTGGTAATTTTGGCACGGTAATCTATCAGAATAATCGAACCAACAAGCCCCAGGTAACCAAGCAAAGGGTAAAAATTATCAAGCGGTTCATTGTTATTGTAACCAATAATTACTCTTTTCATTGATTCTATCCCGATCAAAACAAAGAAAGAACGAATCAGGAACATAAATTGTGTGAATTTTGTTCCAAGAAACATTTCCTCATCTGAAGGAACAACAATGTCTTTCTTATCTATTTCCTGGCTTGAGATGATTTTCTTAATCTCCTGCCCCCCAACAAAAAAGGAAGCAATGAGTGCCGTTATGGTTACCTTGCTGGTAAAATCTACAATAGGAAATTCGTTTAGTCCTGGTGTGCCCATTCCTGTTGCCACAAGAACATAACCCATGATAAGACCGAAAACTACAATAATAAGAATTGGAGAATAGCGTGTACCCGCAACAAAGGTTCGCGATACCAGTACCATGGATATTACAAGCAAAAACGTAAGCCAGAACTGATTAAGAATGTGGGCATTGGCCATTTGATCGGAAAAGTATTCCATCGTTTATCGTTTGGTGAATATTTGATTTTTCAACTAATAATAATCTATACAATGAATAGTGGGTAGTGTTTCGACTCAATATAAGATCAAAAATCTTAACTCCCTTTTAAATCAGGCGCAAAAA
>CAYXIT010000001.1:126569-143285 GCA_964465275.1 uncultured Bacteroidales bacterium
AGGGACACTCAACAGAGTGACTAAGGAACGAATTAAAATTTACATGCCTAAAATCGGAAAATGTCATGCCTGGAAGCTATTCACCCGATATTTATATCTGATATTCAGATACTGGGCAAAAACATCCCGGAAAATCCTCATTTCAAATGTTCGATAGCGTACAAACTTTGTGCGAACACGTACATTTACCTGACTGAAAAGGAAAATATGCTTAAGTTAAGAATTTGCAAATCAGCGTTATATACTTTTTGGTGTGAAATTAGTTATTCTCATAACCGAACTAAAACATATATTAAGATGATAAGGTTACAGAATATTCATAAATCATATAAAGTAGGTTTGAATTCTCTGCATGTACTAAAGGGAATTGATCTTGAAATTGAAACCGGTGAACTTGTTTCCATTATGGGAAGTTCGGGTTCCGGGAAATCCACATTGCTGAATATACTGGGTATTTTAGATAATCATGATGAAGGCAAATACATGCTTGACGGGAAACTCATAGCCAATCTTTCCGAAACGAAGGCAGCACTTTTACGCAATGAATATATTGGGTTTGTTTTCCAGTCATTCAACCTGATTTCTTTTAAAAATGCCCTTGAAAATGTTGCACTCCCGCTTTACTATAAAAATATCAGTCGCAGGAAACGCAACAAAATTGCCATGGAGTATTTGGATAAAGTTGGCTTGCTGGATTGGGCAGAACACATGCCCAATGAACTTTCAGGCGGTCAGAAACAAAGGGTGGCTATTGCACGCTCGTTAATTGCTAATCCAAAAGTAATACTCGCTGATGAACCTACCGGGGCTCTTGATACAGCTACTTCTTATGAGGTAATGGATATACTCAAAACCATTAATCACGAAGGCATTACAGTTATTATTGTTACACACGAAACCGATATTTCCCGCATGACCCGTCGCGTAATAAAATTAAAAGATGGTGCTGTTGAAGCTGATTATATCCCGGAAACAATCCAGGATTATGCGAAGGTGGTATAGATTAATAATAAAATTACCCGGCATCAAAACTCAGGTAAGTTGACAAAATAATATCAGAAATAATGTTCGACATTGATAAATGGCAGGAGATCCTGACCACAATAAAAAAGAATAAACTCAGAACCATTCTCACAGGATTTAGTGTAGCCTGGGGAATTTTTATGCTCATTATTTTGCTTGGATCGGGCAAAGGGCTTGAAAACGGGTTCGAAAATCAGTTCAGGGGTGCTGCAAAAAACTCACTCTGGATATGGACGGGACGGACAAGCATTGCTCATAATGGCATGAATCCCGGAAGACCAGTTCGGTTTACAAATGATGATTATTCAAACTTAAAGAACAATATTGAGCAAAGGGAATTCATATCAGGCCGTTTTAATATATTTTGGGGCAATCAGGTTACTTACAACAATGAAATTCATTCCTTCGGAATACGTAATGTACATCCCGAGTACGAATTTATTGAAGCACTTACTATTACTGAAGGCAGATACATCAATAAACTCGATATTAAAGACAAAAGGAAGGTAACAGTTATCAGCACTGAAGTGAGAGATGTGCTTTTCAAAGATGAAGCATCTGATGCGCTGGGTAAGTATATTCTTGTGAATGGTATTCCTTTTAAAGTGGTAGGATTTTTTGAAGATGAAAGCAACAACAGTAATAATATGCGCCTGATTTATGTACCCATATCAACTGCCCAGATGGTTTTCAGCGGGGGTAACCGCTTGCATGAAATTTCAATGACTATTGAAGCAAACACCATAGAAGAAGCTCAAAGTGTGGAGCAGGATATAAGGAACAGGCTTGCTGCTGTTCATAATTTTGATGCAGAGGACCGTCGTGCCCTGGGCACCTGGAATAGCTTTGAAAATTATATGCAAATGCAAAGCATTTTCAAAGGTATAAGATTGTTTGTCTGGATCATTGGAATAGGAACCATTATAGCCGGAATAGTTGGTGTGAGCAATATTATGATCATTGTGGTGAAAGAACGCACCCGCGAAATAGGAATAAGAAAAGCATTGGGCGCAACTCCTTTTTCCGTTATATCCCTCGTTTTATTCGAATCGGTTTTGATCACTACGTTCGCCGGGTATATCGGACTTGTTTTAGGTGTGGGGCTTCTTGAGCTTTTATCCGGAATAGATACTGATTTCTTTGCTGATCCCTCGGCCGATTTTGGAATTGCCATCAGTGCCACAGTTTTGCTGATTGTTGCAGGGGCTTTCGCTGGTTTTGTTCCGGCACAGAGAGCTGCAAGGATAAAACCCATTGAGGCGTTGAGAGATGAATAGGTAGGAT
This sequence comes from uncultured Bacteroidales bacterium, assembly GCA_964465275.1. GTDB lineage: Bacteria > Bacteroidota > Bacteroidia > Bacteroidales > UBA7960 > SKVR01. The sequence continues at coordinate 128,877 of CAYXIT010000001.1, forward strand.
TTTATCAGTGATAGGTTGATAGATTTATGGTTTTTAGAATGATATGTTTTGTATTAGAATTTAAATGAATACTGAAAAAATAAAGAAATGTTTGATTTAGATAAATGGCAGGAAATATTCGCTGCGCTTAAGAAAAACAAAATGCGCACATTCCTTACGGCTTTTGGAGTTTTCTGGGGTATTTTTATGCTTATCATCATGCTGGGATCGGGAAGGGGGCTTCAGAATGCTGTTTTTGAAGGCATGAAAGACTTTGCCACAAACAGTGTTTTTCTGTGGACACAGCCCACCACAGAGCCATTTGCAGGATTTCCCAGAGGACGGCGTTTTAACTTTCGTAATGACGATATTGAAGCACTTCGCAAAAACATTCCGGAATTGGATGTTATTGCACCACGTTTGCAGGCTCGTGGCGGCTCATCAGCTACCGACAACGTTGTCAGAGGTATCAAAACTGGTTCATTTACGATCAATGGCGATTATCCTGAATGGAATCTCATTGACCCGGTTAAGATACTGAGCGGCAGATTTCTGAATAATCTTGATCTGAACCACAAACGAAAAGTGGCAGTAATCGGGGATATGGTAAAAGATATCCTCTTTGATGCAGATGAAGATCCAATTGGTAAGTACATAAGAATAAACGGGGTGTATTTTCAGGTAGTTGGTGTTTTCAGCCCGCTTAACAGCAATATAGGTTTTGGTGGAGATAAGGCACAAAGTATTTATATCCCTTTTACAACGCTTCAGCAAACCTACAATTATGGCGATATGGTAGGATGGTTTGCTATGACAGCAAAGGATGATATCCCTGCAAGTGTAATTGATGAAAAGGCAAAAGAACTGCTGAAAAGAAGACATAAAATAAATCCGGCTGACAACCAGGCTGTAACCGGTGTAAACCTGGATGAGGAGTTTAAAAAAGTATCGGGTCTTTTCCTGGGAATAGATGTCCTGATCTGGATTGTTGGGATAGGTACCTTGCTTGCAGGAGTAATTGGCATCAGTAACATCATGCTTATTGTAGTAAAGGAACGCACAAAGGAAATAGGCATACAAAGGGCATTGGGTGCTACTCCACGAAAAATCATCAGCCAGATAATTACTGAATCGGTCTTTCTCACCACTGTGGCAGGTTATTTCGGTTTGTCAATCGCTGTCTTTCTGCTCGAGATGATAAATAAAGCACTAATGGCAAGTGGTGGAGAAAATCAGGCATTCCGGAATCCGGGTGTCGATTTCAATATCGCTGTTACAGCATTAATCATCTTGATTGTGGCTGGTGCTGTGGCAGGTTTAATCCCTGCAAACAGGGCGGTAAAAATAAAACCTATTGATGCGCTTCGTGATGAATAAAATAAATTCAAAAAATAAAGATGCTAATTAAAAGATTGGATACTATTAATAATTGAAAAACACTAAAAACATAATACGATGAAAAAGGTTATCAGAATTTTCGGAATCATTTTAGTACTTGGCATATTTGCCGGAACCATAGGTTTTCTTTACTCAAAATCTAAAAGCCGGCCCGTAGAATATTCAACGACAGAACCCTTTTATACTGATATAATCCGTAAGACAGTTGCCACGGGTTCAGTTGTTCCCCGCAATGAAATTGAGATTAAACCAACGGTTTCGGGTATCATTGATCAGATATTTGTATCTGAAGGTGAAGAAGTAATCAACGGACAGATCATTGCACGCATAAGAATTGTACCCAATATGGTAAATTTAAATGCGGCAGAAAGCAGGGTAAACCGTGCAAAAATTTCCCTTGAAGAGGCCCGCATCAATTTTAACCGTCAGCAACAACTTTTTGAAAAGGAAGTAATTGCTGAATCAGAATTTATTCCTTATCGTATTGCATTGAAGAATGCTGAGGAAGAACTGGAGTCGGCTGAAAACAACCTTCAGCTGGTGCGCGACGGAGTGAGCCGCAGTTCAGGCGAAACGAGTAATACCCTTATTCGTTCAACCATTGATGGGATGGTCCTTTCGGTACCGGTAGAAGTGGGTAACTCAGTTATTGAAGCAAATAACTTCAATGCAGGTACAACAATCGTTACTATTGCTGATATGGGCGAAATGATCTTCAAGGGAAAAGTAGATGAATCTGAAGTAGGGAAGATTTCAGAAGGTATGGATCTGATATTAAACATTGGCGCTATTGATGAAACCAACTTCACTGCTGAGTTGGAGCATATTTCTCCTAAAGGAGTTGAAGACAGCGGAGCCATACAATTTGAGATACGGGCTGCCGTAAAACTTGACGATACTAATTTTATTCGTGCAGGCTACAGTGCAACTGCCGATATTGTCCTGGAACGCCGTGATAGTGTTCTTGCCCTGGAAGAAAGTGTATTGATCTTTGATAATGGTGATGTGTATGTAGAAGTGGAAACCGAGCCGCAGGTATTTGAAAAAAAACCTGTTAAAACCGGTATTTCTGATGGTATTAATATTGAAATAACGGAAGGCATTTCGGAAAACGACAAAATCAAAAATGGTGTTTTATAGCTACATGTAACTGAAAATTAACTTGTTCTTTGGGCCCCTTGTGTTTATTTCAGCACAGGGGGCTTTCTTTTTTGGTTTTATTTCTCATATTCGTTCAATGTGTTTGGTTTTCTGCTATTCTAAATTCATTTTCTGACTAATCCCTGAAAACAATAACAAATCCCTTAAAAAAAAGAATTCGCTTTCATAGCAAGGTTGGTAATTAGAGAATAATGACTTATTTTTATGCCTTGCTATGATTGTTATTTACTGCATTAGCCGGTAAAAATCTTTTTACTTTAATAAAACCTTTTGCTATGAAAACTATGAAGCGTTTTTTAAGAACAAATTTGTTCTGGAGAAGAGTTATGTGCTTTTTTTCAGTTGCAGCAATGCTATCCTGTTCAACACCCAGGGAGGAAAAATATATTGGCATTCAACTCTGGTCGGTAAGAGATGCAATGCAGGAAGACCCTGAGGCTACACTGTCGCAATTAGGTGAAATGGGGTATAAATTCATTGAGGCCGCCGGGTACAGCGATGGCAAATTTTATGGCATGGAGCCTGAAGAATTTAAAGAACTTGTTGAATCGAACGGTATGGATTTTCTTAGCTCACATGTAATGCTGGCAATTGAAGATCTGGATCACGAACAGGTAATGGAATGGTGGGATCAATGTATTCAGGCGCATAGTAAAGCCGGTGTTAAATATATAGTGCAGGCCGCTATGGGAAGTGCTGCTGTGCAGGATATGGAAGTGCTCAACAGGTATATCAGAATGTTTAATAATGTGGGAAGAATGGCCAGAGAGGAGGGTATGCTTTTCGGTTTTCATAACCATGCTGTGGAATTTGAAACCATTGACGGTACTGTTGTTCTGCAGCATATGATTGAGAATACCGATCCTGAGCTGGTTTTCTTCCAGCCAGATCTTTACTGGTTTTATAAAGGTGGTGCCAATCCGCTTGAGTATTTTGAAAAATACCCCGGTCGCTTCGAAGTATGGCATGTGAAGGATTATGCAGAACTGGGTCAAAGCGGGGAAATAGATTTTGAAAAGATCTTTACGCAAGATCAAAGTTCAGGGCGTAAGTTTATTGTTGTGGAAGTGGAAGAATACAATTTCGATCCGCTTGTTAGCGTTGAAATTAGCCTTGACTATCTTCTGAATGCTGATTTTATCTGATTTTTTTATGGTTATTTAATTTGTTTTCATGTCTAAGAATTCTGAATTTACCCCCACACAGCTTACGTTACTGGTAGCTTTACGGGTAGCCATAGGCTGGCATTTAATGTACGAGGGAATAGTTAAATTGATGCAGTCTGAATGGTCTTCATACGCTTACCTGATGGATAGCAAAGGCTGGTTCTCTGAATTTTTTCAAAATATGGCAGCCAATCCGGCCCTTTTGAGTGTTGTAGATTTTCTTAATATGTGGGGGCTTACATTGATTGGTTTTGCCATGATAGTTGGCATTTTTACCCGTGTAGCCAAAGCAGGCGCACTGCTTTTACTACTTTTTTATTATGTTGCCCATCCGCCACTTATGATGGCTGATTATATTTTTCCCGGTGAAGGCAGCTATTTGTGGGTTAATAAAAATCTGATTGAGCTACTCGCTGTTGCAGTATTGTTTGCTTTTCCCACAGGAAATATTATTGGAATCGATCGTTTAATCAAGAATTTCAGGAATAAATAAATGAAAGAGAATACGAATAATAGTCCTTCTGAAAGTGGAAATAAAACCAGTGGTATAGGTCGCAGAGATTTGCTAAAAAGCCTGGTTACAATACCATTTGCAGGAGCTTTGCTCTATGGGGCTTTCAGAAAAAAACAACTGGAACAATATAAACATAGTAAGCTACTAAAAACTCTTAGCCTTGATACAACTTCTGAAGCTCCTGCTTTTATTCCCGAGCGCCGTTCTGATGAAAAACCTCTGGGAATAGGTGTTATCGGTACAGGAGGCAGAGGGCTTTATCTGATGCGTGCCATGGGTTTTATCCAGCCCCGCTGGATTGATGAATGGACCGAATCAGCCATAAACAACAAACAGGATAACCGGCTGGAGATATATAGGCAGCAGCAGGATCTTAATGTTTCCATAAACGGCATATGTGATGTATTTAGCGTGAACCGCGAAGCAGCACTCGAAGCATCTGCCAATTTATCCCGCACCGGTACAAACGGGCAAAGATCAAATCCGGCAAAGATTTATAAAAACTATAAAGATCTTATTGCCTCTGATGATATTGATGCGGTTGTAATTGCTACACCTGATCACTGGCATGCACAAATGATCATTGATGCAGCAAAGGCCGGTAAGCATATTTATGCTGAGAAACCTCTCAGCCTTACTGTTGAAGAAACATTTGAAATTGAAAAAGCGCTTAAAGAAAATAATGTGGTTTTCCAGTTGGGTCATCAGAACCGGCAGATCGAAAGCCATCATAAAGCCATAGATGTAATTAAAAAGAATATTCTGGGCAAAATAACCCTTGTAGAAACTTTTACCAACCGGAATTCTCCCTGGGGAGCCTGGGTGTATGATATTCACCCTGATGCAAGCCCGCAAACCATTAACTGGAAGGAGTTTCTGGGGCCTGCACCGGATCATCCATTCAGTGCTGAGCGCTTTTTCCGCTGGCGTTGCTGGTGGGATTATGGAACAGGACTCACCGGCGACCTCTTTACCCATGAGTATGATGTTATCAATCAGGTGTTAAAAATAGGTATCCCAAATTCAGCAGCAGCCACAGGAGGAATTTATTATTGGAAAGATGGGCGCACTGTACCTGATGTTATGCATGTGAGTTACGAGTTCCCCAAACTGGAAATGAATCTTTTGTATAGTGCTACATTGGCTAACGGGCAGCACAGGAAAAAGACTTTCTTCGGTCATGATGGATATATGGAGCTTGATAATGATCTTGTGGTTTATGCCGACAGTGAGTCAACCAGGTACCAGAGTGCTATAAAAGATGGTGTTATTCCTACAGAAAGACCCATGATAACGCATGTTCCGGGAAAAGGAATTGATGCTATTTCATCGCCTACCGAACAATATTTTGCACAAAGAGGATTGCTTTACACATTCAGAGGTGGTCAGCAGGTTGATACTGCTCATCTTCATGTTAAGGAATGGCTCGATTCTATTCGTTATGGTACACCGGTAAGCTGTGGTATTAAAGAATCAATTGATGAAGCCATAACAGCTCATATGGGGACTGTTTCTTACAGGACAGGGAAAAAAACTTTTTGGGATGATGACAAAAAACAAATTGTAACAGCTTAAATTTGTAATAACTTGTAAATTTTATATTGCAGATAACAGAACTTAATCAAAATTATCTATTCACCAAATCTTCAAAAAAATGAAAGATCAATTAACACGCAGAAAGTTTATCGAAAGCTCAGCTGTTGCTGCTGCGGGTTTTACTATCTTGCCCAGCACAGTGATCAGTGGCTTGGGCTACAAAGCACCCAGTGATAAGCTGAATATTGCAGGAGTTGGAGTGGGAGGAAAAGGTTTCGGCCTGATGCGGGCTATGCAAACTGAAAACATTGTCGCTCTTTGCGATGTTGACTGGCGCTACGCAAAAGGTTGTTTTGATTATTTCCCGAATGCAAAGAAATACTGGGACTGGCGCAAAATGTATGATGAAATGATCAACGACATTGATGCAGTGGTTGTTGCCACCTCCGATCATTCGCATGCTGCTGTGGCGGCTCATGCTATGACTTTGGGTAAACATGTTTATGTTGAGAAGCCTCTTACGCATACTGTTTATGAATCAAGGTTGCTCAGGAAACTGGCAGAAAAATACAAAGTTGCCACGCAAATGGGCAATCAGGGTGCTTCTGAAGAAGGTGTTTCACTGGTGAAAGAATGGATCCAGAATGGTGAGATCGGTGAAGTAACACGTGTTGAAGCATTCACAGATCGCCCCATATGGCCGCAAGGTTTAAATACTCCCCGACAGGGGCAATGGGTTCCGGAAACACTCAACTGGGATCTTTTCATAGGTCCTGCAAAAATGCGTCCTTACAATGAAATCTATACTCCCTGGAATTTCCGCGGATGGTGGGATTTTGGTACCGGTGCCCTGGGAGATATGGCATGTCATATTTTACATCCAGTTTTTAAAGCACTCAATCTGGGTCATCCCACGAAGGTGCAGGGCAGCTCTACTTTGCTGTTGCAGGACAGCGCTCCGGTTGCCGAGAAAGTCCGTATTGTATTTCCTGAACGCCAGAAGCTGAGAAGAGTGCGTATGCCCGAAGTGGAAGTGCATTGGTATGATGGTGGTCTGCAGCCATTGAAGCCCGATAACTGGCCTGCCGGAAAGAATATGAATGTTGATGGTGGTGGCGTTTTATTTTATGGAACAAAAGATACATTGCATGTGGGTTGCTACGGGCGTCAACCATGGCTGCTTTCAGGACGTATACCCAATGCTCCGGAAACAGAGCGTCGAATCATTCTTACGCACGAAATGGATTGGGTAAGAGCTTGTAAGGAAAGTCCTGAAGATCGCAGGGAAACTTCTTCAGCTTTCCACGAAGCAGGTCCTTTCAACGAAATGGTTGTAATGGGTGTGCTGGCAGTACGCCTTCAGGAATTACACAAAGAACTGCAATGGGATGGTGAAAAAATGGAATTTACCAATATTGGTGATGATGCATCGCTGAGAATTGTCATTGAAGATGGATTCCAGATCACCGACGGACATCCTACCTTTGACAAAACCATGACTGAGCCCCTCAATGCGAAAGCATTCTCTCAGGAGCTAATTAAACATAAATACAGAGAAGGATGGGATTTGCCCCCCATGCCGGCTTAATACGGAAATAAATTATTAACTAAAAAAACAGAAAAATGAAGAAAAACAGATTAATGTATTTAGCAATGAGCCTGTTTTTTGTCGGCGGAATCATTCTTAGTTCATGTGGTGGTCCAAGACAGGAAACAGAAGAAAAAGATGACGAAATGGAAGAGATGGACGAAGTACCAATGAACACCCTAACTGAAGAGGAAAAAGAAGATGGATTCTTCCTGCTTTTTAACGGGGAATCTTTTGATGGATGGCGTGGTTATAACCAGGATGCTTTTCCTGAAGGTGGTTGGACCATTGAAGATGGTGCATTAAAAGTTGAAGGAGCAGGTACCGGAGAGGCCGGTGGCCAGGGTGGTGATATCATCTATGACCAGAAATTTCTTGATTTCCACCTGAAACTTGAGTGGAAAGTATCGGAAGGTGGAAACAGCGGAATCTTTTACCTGGGTCAGGAAATTGAAGGTGAGCCAATATGGAAATCAGCCCCGGAAATGCAAATCCTGGATAATGAAAGGCACATAGATGCCAATCTGGGTGTTGACGGGAACAGGCAGGCAGGCTCACTTTACGACCTCATCCCTGCAAAACCCCAAAATGCCAAACCTGCCGGCGAATGGAACCTGGCAGAAGTAATCGTATACAGAGGCACTGTTGTACATAAGCAAAACGGCGAAGTTGTACTTGAGTATCATTTGGGTACACCTGATTGGGAAAGAAAGATAGAAGAAAGTAAATTTGCTGATTTTGAATGGTTCGGTAAATATGAACCCGGATATATTTCATTGCAGGATCATGGCGATGATGTGTGGTTCAGAAATATCAGGCTGAAAGAGTTTTAGTATTCTTTTCCAGAGAGAAAAAAACCCGGAACATTTTTGAGATGTTCCGGGTTTTTTGGTGAATGAGTTTTAATGATTACTCCTGTTCTCTTGAAATGTCTTCAAGAGTTTTTCCTTTGGTTTCTGTAACATATTTTTTCACAATTAAGAAAGCTACAATACCGAAAGTAGCATAAATACCATATGAAATTCCCAGACCAATACTTGCCAGAAGTACAGGAAATGTTATGGTTATAAGGAAGTTGGAACCCCACTGCGTCAAACCTGCCACTGCGAGGGCCGCACCTCTGAATTTATTGGAAAACATCTCACCCAGCATAACCCACATGATGGGTCCCCAGGTAAAAGCGAAGAATGCGATATAGCCATTGGCTGCAATTAATGCAAGAATGCCGCTTCTTCCGCCCATCTCTATACCCTCTGCAGCATCACTTGCTCCGGTAGCAAAAATAAATGCAAGAAGCCCCAGCATGACTGCCTGACCCAAAGCGCCAATCATGAGCAAAGGCTTGCGACCCACTCTGTCTACCAGGTAAATGGCCACGAATGTGAATAAAACATTTACACTACCACTTATTACATTGGTAAGCAGGGCATCTGCTTCGGTAAAACCGGCAGCCTGCCATAAAACCGAACCATAATAAAATACTACATTGATACCTGTAAATTGTTGTAAAGCTGCAAGTGCAATACCTACCCAGATAATAGGATGAACCTTACCGGTTTTGGAATTTATTATATCAGACAGCCTTGGCTTTCGTGCACGGATAACAGTGGTTTTTATATCTTCTACCTGCTTTTTAGCCAGTTCCAGATTTGTAATGCTGGCAAGTACATTTAATGCCTTTTCTATTTTGTCATTCGCAACAAGGTAGCGGGGCGATTCAGGAATAAACAATAAAAAGAGAAAGAACAACGATGCTGGAATCAATTCCATCCAAAACATCCACTGCCAGGTTTGGTAGCCCCACCATAAAGTTTCTGAAGCACTACCGGAAATAATGGCAAGATTATAATTACTGAAAAAAGCAAGGAACAGCCCCAGCACAATAGCTAACTGCTGAAGTGAAATAAGCCTTCCTCGTATGTGTGGAGGTGCAATCTCACCAATATATGCCGGAGAGAGGATACTTGCGGCTCCTACTGCCAGCCCTCCCAGCACACGAAATACAACAAACTGGGCTGATGATGATGAAATCCCTGATCCCCATGCACTAATAATAAAAGCCATGGCAGCCAGTATCAAAACATGTTTCCGGCCAAACTTATCGGCCAGTGTACCGGCAAAAAATGCTCCTGCAGCACAACCCAGCAACATTGAGGCTACATTGAAACCGGTGCCTACAGCATCTGAATCAAAGGCACCCTGCAAAGCATCTACCGTGCCATTGATGACTCCGCTGTCAAACCCGAAAAGAAAACCCCCAAGTGCAGCAACCACCGAAAGAAAAATTACCCTTGGCAGGTTGCTCTCACCTGCAAAATCATTGGAAAGTTTATTCATAGCTTCTCTCTTTTTGATTTACATTATGTCAGACGTTTTTATTTGAATCGTTATAGTTATTAATGCATATAATTTAGCTTTTCAGCGACCCTAAAAATACATTTTATTTTGTAATTCAAATTATCTGATTGCAAATTTATGTTTTAAAATGAAAAAACCCGGATTTTTAAAATCCGGGTTTTTATAACAATCAAACTTCTTTTAATAAACCAGCAATTTTTTGGAAATAGTTTCACCCTGCTGTGTAACTTTTATCAGGTAAATACCTTTTGCCAGTTCTGAAACGTCAAATGTAACATTTTCAATGCCGGCAACTTTTGTACTGATAAGATTACCGGTAATATCATACAATGCCACTGTGGCATTGGCCTCCGCAGATACATTTACGATCTGGTTGGCAGGATTTGGGAAAATACTTAATTCATCTTCAGTGTATGCAGGTTCTTCTGATGAAGTAGGTGCTCCTCCAAATCGGATATTATCAAAATAAATAACTATGTCTGTATCAAGCGAAAGAGGATCTTCAAAATCAGGCATGAAAGCAATAATTGGGTAATCACCTTCAGCTTCGGGGAAATGAAATACCATAGTTTCCCATTCTTCAACTTTGGTTTGAGGATCCATGGACTCTAATTCATATGTACCTCCTGGTCCACCTTCAACTTTAAATCTGATAGGGCTGATACGGGGTTTCCACACATCTACATACACATATTTATTTTCGTCCATATTAACAGTTTCCGGTAGTGGAGACCAGAATCCGCCCCATGGCACACCAAACTGACTTCTGTGGAATCTTACAACATGACTGCTTGCATTTACACCTTCAGAATCAGGATTAGGAATAATCCGGAAATTACTGTTGTCTTCTTCACCACCGAGCATAATATTCATGGTAATAAACTCAAAGTCTTCAACGACATATCCGTCTTCATGGGCATCTTTGTTAGCAGATAATGTAATTGCAGGCGTAAACAACCAGTTATCGGGTGTTAATGGACCACCGCCTTCTCCTCCTATCCATGATCTGCTTAGCATATAGCCATCCCCTTCGAATTCGTTGAAATACCAGTTATGTCCATCTTCATCTGCATCCACTGCAACCCAGCCTTCAGGCATCCAGTTCTCTCCATCTTCATGGCCTACTCCACCAGTAAAATCTTCTGAGAAGTAAACAATTTCAGTTTTTTCTTCCGTGGTATATTCATAAACCTTCACATCATAAAGTACCAGGCGATCATTATCAGTAGTTTCATGATGTCGAAAAGTCACATAAATATCCTCACCGGCATAATCAGAAATGTCAATTTCTCTCGGTTGATAAGCCCAGCCGGGCACATCCGTGGGCAAAGTTTCGTCGAATACCATGGTAAAGTCTTCAGGATCAGTGCCTGTTGTTGAAATCCATACACTGTAGTATTCATCGCGAAAGTCTGGTGTACTTGCTGAAGAACCAATATTCCACGATAGGAAAACTCCTTCCTGTTGTTCTGCAGGAGGTCCACCAACCCTGATGTTGTCGAAATAGATAAAAATATCTTCTTCATGCTCAACTGTTTCAGGGAAGTCGGGGAAGAAAGTTATCACTTCGAATAGACCGTCCTGATCAGAGAAATCGAAGACCATTGTTTCCCATTCATTGACTTTTGTTTGGGGGAACATGCTGGGAATTTCAATGTTATCCGCATCATCGGGTTCCAGTTTAAAAACTACCGGGCTGATGACAGGTTTCCAAACATCCACATATACATACTTGTATTCTGTCAAGTCCAGCGGTTCAGGTAATCTTGACCAGAAACCTGCCCAAGGCTGTCCATCAGCACCACGCCTGAATTCCACCACGTATGCACTGGAGTTTCCGGCAGGGTCAGGATTGGGCACTACATTCATGTAGCCCTCAGCTCCTGCCTCAAACCAGTTTAGGTCAATATGCTCATAGTCCTCAACTATCTGAGACCATGAAAATCCTGAAAAAACCAGGATTAATGTTAACAAAAGAGTAAATTTTTTCATAGATTTTAAGTTTTAGGTTAATAAATAGTTTAAATTAATGTGAATCACGTAAGATTCTGGTTTTAAAATCATTCATGACTGAAAAAATGCTTTATTCTTTAAAGGTAAATGAAACTTTCCGGACATCAAAAGAATTTGTTCCAATAAAAAGAAAGAATTCACCTGGTTCGGCTTTAAATTCATTTTTTGCATTGTAAAATGCCAGGTCTTTCCATGTAAGATCAAAGGCAACTTCTTTTCTTTCACCAGGTTCAAGAGCAATTTTTTCAAAAGCTTTCAGCTCTTTTACCGGGCGCGTAATACTACCCACCAATTGACGGATATACAACTGAACGACTTCTTCACCGGCTCTGTTACCTGTATTTGTAATATAAACATTTGCAGTGAGTGTATCGTTCATTTTCATCTCTTTTGAGCTCAGGGTAATATCTGAGTATTCAAAAGTTGTGTAGGACAATCCATACCCGAAGGGATACAGGGGAGAATTTGGCACATCAAGATACTTTGAGGTAAACTTGCTTTCCGATTCAGGCCGGCCTGTATTTTTATGATTGTAGAATATAGGTATTTGACCCGCATTACGTGGGAAAGTTACAGGCAGTTTGCCCGAGGGGTTATAATCTCCGAATAATACATCGGCAATAGCATCGCCGGTAGTGGTTCCCAGGAACCAGGTTTCCAGGATAGCAGAAGCTTTTTGATCAACGTTTTCAAGTGTGAGGGGCCTGCCATTCATTAAAACAACGATCAAAGGCTTGCCAAGTTTTACTATTTCGTTGAAAAGCTCTTCCTGCAGGCCCGGCAGGTCAATATTGGAGCGGCTTGCTGCTTCGCCACTCTGCCAGTAATGCTCACCAAGGGCCATTATTACTACTTCTGAGGCAGCAGCAGCCCTGATGGCTTCAGGAAATCCTGATCTGTCGGGATCATTGACGGTGGTACCTTTTGCATAGTTAATACGGGTAAGGTTACCTTGCCTGTTAATAATGCCTTGCTTCAGGGTTACGCTTTTTGCATAATCTCCTGCTGCTGACCATGATCCGATCATGTCTCTTTGGTTATCAGCCATAGGACCGATCAGAGCAATACTTTTCACATCATCAGTAAGAGGGAGGGTATTGCTTTCGTTTTTAAGCAAAACAATCGATTTGCGCGAAAAATCCCTTGCAAATTCCATGTGTTCATCTGTCATTACCAATTCTTCTTCTCTTACCGGATCACTGTAACGATACGGATCTTCAAAAAGACCCAGTTTGTATTTCATGGTTAGTATTCTCCTTACGGCACTATCAATCGTTTTTTCATTTACTTTACCTTCATCAACAAGGTCTGCCAGGTAGTCATTGAAAACAGATCCCTGCATATCCATATCAACCCCTGCATTGATTGCCAGTTCTGCGGCATGTTTTTCATCCCTGGCATAACCATGGGGAACCATTTCATTAATTGAGGTATAGTCTGTAACCACAAAGCCTTCAAACCCCCATTCATCCCTGAGTATCTGGGTGAGCAGATATTTACTTCCGGTGGCCGGAACACCGAATAGTTCGTTGAAAGCAGTCATAAAAGTTGCAACACCTTCTTCAACCAAAGCTTTAAATGGTGGCAGAAAATTATTTCGCAAGGTTATTTCCGACATATCAACAGTATGATAATCTCTCCCTGCCTGTGGTGCACCATAGGCAGCAAAATGCTTTGCGGTAGCCAGCATAGTGTTGAGTTCTTTCAGGTCATCTCCCTGGTATCCCCGCACTTTAGCTCTTGCGACCTGGGTTGTTAAATATGGATCCTCACCTGAACTTTCAGCAATTCTTCCCCAGCGGGGATCACGTGTAACATCAATCATCGGCGAAAAGGTCCAGTGCAAACCTTCGGCTGTTGCTTCAATGGCTGAAATACGTGCCGACTGTTCTATAGCATCCAAATCCCATGTGGCTGTTTCTCCGATAGGCATAGGAAATATGGTGCGATGACCATGAACTACATCATATCCGAAGAGCATAGGGATCCCTAACCGGGTTTCTTCCACAGCCATTTTCTGAAGATTATAAGTATACTCTGCGGTATAGGCATTAAAAATAGCTCCCACATGTCCTGCCTTGATTTCATCGATATACTGATCTCTGACAAACGGTCCGGTATGGTCCATATCGCTGGTATAAAGAGTTAACTGACCGATTTTTTCTTCAAGAGTCATTTCTTTCATCAAATCATTGATAAATTGCTCCATCTCATAAAAGGCAGGATCTTTTTCCTGGGTATCACAGGCCACTAAAAGAGAGAAAAGTATAAAAGACAGAAATATTAATTTTTTGAATTTCATAAATTTAAATTTTGTTTTCTTGTTATTCAGTTGTTACATTTCAATTTCGATAATGTTTTTTTGCGGATTTAATAAAGTTAAAAGCAATCTTTTATCAACGACAGCACCCCCAGGCCTGTAGGGGTTATTTTCTTTGCTGAAATTTATCTCTTTTTTGTTTATCCTTAAAGTTTTGGGTTCGAAACCTTTGCCGTTTATTTTGTAAAAAAACTGCAACGGAAAACCCATAAAAGATATATATGCCGTTAAGCCATCAAAGGATACAGGCATTACAGGGTCAAAAATGATTTTGTCATGCTCTGTTCGGATGCCCAATAAACGGGTTATAATTAATCCTGTAAAGATTCCCGGTCCGCTTGAGTATATGCGCCAACCACCTTTAAGCCCGATGTTC
>CAYXIT010000002.1:0-4936 GCA_964465275.1 uncultured Bacteroidales bacterium
ACCTGATAACCATAGAAGTCAGAGCAGAGCGACCTCCACGTTACTGGAGAAACGAAATCTGGTAGAAAGATACAGGTTATAGTAAATGCAACTCCGTCAGGATTCGAATTGTTTTTATACAATTAAATTGCTATAATTATGTAATCCTTCCAGGATTGAAAAAGTTGTTGTTTTCAACCAATCCCCCGTCCTTAAGTGCTTGCTTTTTTACTTTCCCATTTCCTTACATACCTAAAACAAAAAACCCCCGAATCAAATCCGGGAGTTTCATTTTGCGTTGACCGACCAGGATTCGAACCTGGACAGACAGCTCCAAAAACTGTAGTGCTACCGTTACACCATCGGTCAATGTTTTTCGTAACGGACTGCAAAAGTAGAGAAAATATTTTTTTAGACAAAAAAAATTTAAAAAAATATTTGAATCAGTATTTTTGATTTTTTATATCGAAAGAGCAACATATCTGTACATATTTAATAATTACTTTAAACCCCTAATCTCCTGAACATCTCAACTATTCCATTCAACTATTTTTAAACCTTACGTTTAAGCGGCCCCAAGGCCATTTTAAATTTCTCTCTTTATTTGCTGTTTTTCTTTTTATCTTCGCAGGCGAAAAACTACCAAAAAAAGAATTTAATAATTTCTCAGTGATCACCAATCCTTTTACCCATGGACCTGAAATCATATAAACCGATCAACAACATTATCGGGTGGCTGATGTTTTTAACGGCCACTGCAGTATTCATGATGACAATTGAGCCTACCGCCAGTTTCTGGGATGCAGGCGAAAGATTATCATCATCCTTTAAGTTACAGGTAATGCACCCCCCCGGAGCACCGTTTTATCAGATGATAGCACGCATGTTTTCTCTGCTTGCTATGGGGGATGTTTCCCGCGTGGCATATTGGATCAACGCTATGTCGGCAGTTGCGGGTGGTCTAACCGTTATGTATCTATTCTGGACCATAAGCATGCTGGGTCACAGAATCCTTAAGGCTACTCCCGATACCAACAGTTCTAAAACCTGGGCTGTTTGGGGTGCCGGAATTGTTGGTGGCCTTACCCTTACCTTCAGTGATTCTTTCTGGTTTATCACTGTGGAAGCTGAAGTATATGTCACATCCTTATTTCTTACAGCTTTTGTATTCTGGTCAATACTGAAATGGGAAGCCACCGAACATGAACCCGACTCACTGAAATGGCTGTTAATTATTGCATTTATTATTGGTCTGTCAATTGGAGTACATATGCTTAACCTGCTGGCTATCCCTGCCATTGTTTTTGTGTATTATTTCAAAAAGTATGAGGTTTCCCGTAAAGGTATTATCGTAACAGGGATTGTGGCAGTGGGTTTATTATGGTTTATCCAGAATGTTTTTATCCCGGGAGTACTCACGGTTGACTGGTGGTTCGAGCAATTTTTCGTAAATGCATTGGGTTTGCCTTTCCATACAGGTACTGTTTTCTATTTTCTGTTGATCATTGCACTGATTACTTATGGTTTGTATTATACCCATAAAAAGAAAAGAGTACTGTTTAATACCATTATTCTTGCCTTTACTTTTATCCTAATAGGGTATACATCATTTATGATGCTGGTGATCCGTTCCAATGCCAATGTGCCCATTAATGAGAATGCTCCTAAAAATGCACTGGCATTGAAAGCATACCTGGGTCGTGAGCAATATGGTGCATGGCCGCTTTTGCAAGGGCCCTATTACAATGCCCCGATCGAAAGCATTGAGGATGGTAAACCCGTTTGGCGCCGCGATACAATTCAGGGGCGCTATGTAATCACCAATCAGAATATAGGCACCGTACCGGTTTACAATCCTGAGTTTACTACACTTTTTCCGCGTATGTACAGCAGCAGGCCACAGCATGTAAGGGCTTATGAAAGCTGGGGAAGAGTAGAAGGCCGTGCGGTGCGCGTTCAGCAACGCGATGGTAGCACTGAGGTTATCAACAAACCCACATTTGCTGAAAACCTCAGGTTCTTTTTCTCTTATCAGTTGGGACATATGTATATGCGTTATTTTATGTGGAATTTTGCCGGACGACAAAATGATTTGCAGGGTCATGGCGAACCTACACGAGGCAACTGGATGAGCGGTATCAAACCGCTTGACTCAATATTTCTGGGTCCGCAGGATAATCTGCCTGAAAGTATTACCGGTAACCCCGGCCACAGCAAGTATTTTCTTTTACCGTTTATTTTGGGAATCATAGGCCTGGTATTCCAGGCATCGCGAAAACCCAATGATGCCCTGGTGGTGGGGTTGCTGTTCTTTATGACAGGTATAGCCATTATAATTTACCTTAACCAGACACCTTTCCAGCCAAGGGAGCGGGATTACTCATACATAGGATCCTTTTATGCGTTCTCCATATGGGTGGGATTAGGTGTGTTGGCTGTTGCCGATGCCCTGCAGCGCAAGCTGAAAGGTAAAATGTCGGCAGTGGTGGCAACCCTCTTGTGTATTCTGCTTGTGCCAACCATTATGGCTAAGGAAAACTGGAACAACCACGACCGTTCGGGCCGTTATACTACCCGCGATGTGGCTATCAATTACCTTGAATCCTGTGCCCCCAATGCCATAATCTTTACCATGGGCGATAATGATACCTTCCCGCTATGGTATGCGCAGGAAGTAGAAGGTATACGCACCGATATAAAAGTGGTGAATCTCAGTTTGCTTAATACCGACTGGTATATCGATGGTATGATGCGGCGCAAGACCTACGATGCCGATCCTGTGCCCTTCTCACTCCATCCGCTCCAATACCGCGACGGAACGCGTGATGTGCTTTATGTGATGGAAGATCCGCGGCTTGAAGACCAGTATGTGAATCTGAGAAGTATTATCAATTTTGTTTCCAACGATGAAAACAAACGGGCGTTTGGCAGAACCCGCGAAAATTTTGTGCCTACACGTAATTTCAGATTACCGGTTGATTCGGCCAAAGTAATTGCCAATGGTACTGTAGCCCCCGAAGATGCTCACCTGATCGTTGATGAGATTACCTGGCAATATCCCGATTTCAGTATGCAGAAAAACAATCTTATGATGCTCGATTTCCTGGCTACAAACAACTGGGAACGCCCGGTTTACTTTGCTATTACTACAGGCTCAGAAGCTTACATCGGACTTGAAGAATATTTTCAGCTTGAAGGTATGGCTTACAGGCTTGTACCTATTAAAACTCCTGATAACAGAGACGGACAGACAGGCAGAATCAATACCCGTATATTGTATGACAATATTATGAATAAATTCCAATGGGGTAATATGTACGATCCTTCTGTATATCTCAATGAAGATAATATCAGGCTTACGGTAAATTTCCGCAATGTCTTCCAGCGTCTTGCCAATGCGCTTATTCAGGAGGGCCAGACTGATAAGGCAATAGAAGTCCTTGATAAGGCAATGAGAGTAATGCCCGAACATAATGTTCCTTACAACTATTTCAGCATGCTCATAGCCGAAGCCTATTACAATGCGGGAGCATTTGAGAAAGGAAACGAAATTTTTGAAAGGATGGTTGACCTGGAGGAACAAAACCTCAGGTACTACTTCTCATTCAGGGGAAGACGTGCTAACCTTGTTGAAGGGAATAAACAGGAGTCGCTGGCAATCATGCAGCGCATCAGCCATCTTACCACAATCAATGATCAGGATGAGCTGGCAGAAAAATCCGGCGATATCTTCGATAATTATTATAATTTGTATATGCAGGGTATTTAGAGGTTGAGTTGATAAGTTGATAGGTTGGTAGGTTAAGCGATTACATCCGGATAATTAAACTTATAAACCTATCAACTCATAAACCAATTATTTTTCCATAATCTCCTAAAATTCAATACATTTTTTGTAATGTATCAAATTTTAATTAACTTTGCACCGAAATTTGCAATGGCAATAACGTACAGGGGGCCTTCTAAGTCCCCTGTTTTATTGATATAAGTTTGTGCAGGAGTTTTTGCACAGGTAAATACAAGGTTTTCAGATACTAATAATGTATGATCGAAAAAACCAGCATTAAAGCAATAGTTGAAGAACATCTGAAGGATTCAGATCTATTTCTGGTAGAAGTAAAAGTATCTGGCCGCAACAAGATCATGGTGTTTCTGGATGGCGATGAGGGTGTGCCCATCAGCAGATGTGCAGAAATAAGCCGTTATATTGAATCTCAGCTCGATCGCGATATAGAAGATTTTGAGCTTGAAGTTTCTTCGGTAGGAGTAGATACCCCGCTTACCTTGCCAAGGCAGTTTAAGAAAAATGTGGGAAGAGATATTGTGTTTACTGATGCCGAAGGGAAAAAGGTAAGGTCAACGCTTTTGGAAGCTGATGAAACCGGTTTCGTGGCTGAAAAAGAAACTTCAAAGAAGAAAAAAAAGAAACAGCAGGAAGATGAAGACCCAAGGCAGCGATTTTCTTACAATGACGTATCGGATGTAAAGGTACAGGTGTCTTTTAAAAAACCTGTAAAGAAGTAAATATTTAACAGAGTTATACAATCTATTTTTAAATCAATACCTAAGATGGAAAACATTAATTTGGTTGAGTCGTTCTCCGAATTTAAGGAGTTTAAAAACATTGACCGCTCTACCATGATGCTGATCCTGGAAGACGTGTTCCGCAATATGCTGCAGAAAAAATACGGATCGGCCGATAATTTTGATATTATCGTAAATATTGACAAGGGAGACCTTGAAGTATGGCGTAACCGTGTTATTGTGGAAGATGGTGCCGTGGAAGACCCCAACGAAGAAGTTGAATATTCCGAAGCCATACGCATTGAACCTGATTTTGAGATCGGCGAAGAGGTTTGTCTGCTCGGCCCGCTCGGCACCGGCTTCCCCGGTCTCGGAGAAGGCAAAACGCTGCCGGTACTGGTCGCGGGCGGTTACGGGAATGCCGCACTTTATT
>CAYXIT010000002.1:4946-10266 GCA_964465275.1 uncultured Bacteroidales bacterium
GAATTTGCCTCAGAACGGTTGGCCTTCAGCGACTTTCTTGCCGGACTCGACCGCGACTTCAGCGTAATCCCTGATCCTCGCTATCAGGCAGAACCTGGCATCAAAAATCCTGGAACTGGAAAAAGACAGTATATACCAGAAGTACCAGGAGCGTATCGGTGATCTTATTACTGCCGAGGTTTACCAGGTATGGAAAAAAGAACTGCTTGCACTTGACGATGAAGGCATAGAACTTATCCTGCCCAAAACAGAGCAGATCCCATCTGACTTCTTTCGTAAGGGAGATACTGTAAGAGCTGTTGTGTCCCGTGTGGAAATTAAAAACAATAATCCGCTGATCATCCTTTCCCGCACTTCAAATGTTTTCCTTGAAAGGTTATTTGAACAGGAAGTTCCCGAGGTACATGATGGGTTGATCACCATCAAAAAAATTGTTCGGGCACCTGGCGAAAGAGCCAAAGTAGCCGTTGAATCTTATGACGATCGCATTGACCCAGTAGGAGCATGCGTGGGTATGAAAGGCTCACGTATACATGGTATTGTGCGCGAGTTGCGCAATGAAAATATTGATGTGATCAATTTTACCCAGAATCCAAGCCTCTATATTTCAAGGGCACTGAGCCCGGCAAAGATCTCTTCTATCAATATTGAAGAAGAAACCAAAAGAGCAGAGGTATATCTGAAACCCGACCAGGTTTCACTGGCCATTGGTAAGGGTGGATTCAATATTAAACTTGCAGGAACGCTTACCGGGTATGAGATTGATGTGTACCGCGATACGGATCAGGATACCGAAGATGTCGATATCCAGGAATTCGCTGATGAAATTGAGCAGTGGATCATTGATGAGTTCAAAGCTGTGGGTCTTGATACAGCCAAAAGTATCATTCAACTGAGTCTTGAAGATCTTGTAAAAAGAGTTGATCTGGAGGAGGAAACCATCAAGGAAGTAATAAGCATATTAAAGGCAGAATTTGAATAAATTATATAACTTTGCAAACATTTTTCAAAGGCTTCAAAAATTTTTTGTAAACGAGAATTCCAGTATGACAGAGGGCACCAAAGTATTAAGATTAAGTAAACTTGCCAGAGAGTTTAACATTGGTATTTCTACCATTGTAGACTTTTTGGGAAAGAAAGGTATATCCATAGACCCCAATCCCAATACCAAGATATCGCCCGAAGCTTACGAAATACTTGCCAAAGAATTCCAGAAGGAAAAAAGCCTGAAAGATGAGGTGAGAAAAACCGGTTTGAGTTTTTCACGCCGTGAGAGTGTTGGTATGCAGGAAGAAGAGAAAAAAGCTCCTGTCAGAGAAGAAGAACCCGAAAAAGAAGAGGAGGAAGCAGAGGAGAAAGAACTTTTCATCAAGGATATGAAATCGATGATGAGCGATAAGGATGCTCCTGCTGCCGAGCCTAAAGAAAAACCTTCGGTTACAGGCCCCAAAGTAGTTGGAAAACTTGATGAAGATAAACTTTCAGGAAAGCCTGCAAAGAAGAAAGAAGAAGAGCAAGAGAAATCCAAAGAAGAAAAACCCAAAGAAGCTGCGCCGGAAGAAAGCAAAGATGTTGCTGCTGAAACTCCTGAAAAGAAAGAAAAGGAAACTTCGCCCAAGGGGCCCAAAGTTTTGGGTAAAATAGACCTTGAAGACAAAGCCAAAGACGAAAAGAAAAAGTCCGGGGAAGATAAAGCTGCCAAAGAAGAAAAGGTAAAGGAAGAAAAAACTGCTGAAAAGCCGGATGAGAAGGTTGAAGAAAAACCAGCCGATGAACCGGTCAAAGAAAAACCTGTGGCTGAAAAAGAAGATGATAAGGCACGTTACAAAACCGAATACAAAAAGCTTGAAGGCGTAACCATATTGGGTAAAATTGATCTTCCTGCCGCCAAAGATAAATCGAAAAAGCAGCCGGTCGCATCGTCATCAGACCCTGAAAAACCCAAGAAAAGAAAGCGTAAACGCATTCGTAAAGAAAAACCACAGGAAGGCCAGGTTGCCGGTAAAGAACGTGATGCTCAGAGGAAAGGACAAACTGACGAACAGCAAAAACAGGCAGGTAGGAAAGGCAAAGCAGCTCAGCAGGCTGCAAAGGGTAAAAAAGCTCCCAGAAAAGATTTTGCAAAACCCGAGGTGAGTGATGAAGAAATCTCACGGCAAATTCGTGAAACATTGGCAAGCCTTAGTGGTACAGGTAAATCGAAAGGAGCTAAACACCGTCGTCAAAAAAGAGATATCCAGCATAAACAGAGGCTGATGGATGCTGAAATGGCTGAAACTGATCAGAAGAAGCTGGAAGTTACCGAATTTGTTTCAGCTAATGAGCTGGCAAGTCTGATGGATGTGCCTGTTACTGAGGTAATCTCCACTTGTATGAACCTTGGTCTTTTTGTATCAATCAACCAGCGGCTCGATGCCGAAACCATCGCTATTGTTGCTGATGAATTTGGGTTTGAAGCACATTTTGTTAGTGTTGAGGAGCAGGAAACCATTGAGGTGGAAGAAGACAGGCCCGAAGATATGAAGGACAGAGCTCCTATTGTTACAGTAATGGGCCACGTTGACCATGGTAAAACATCTCTCCTTGACCAGATCAGGCACTCTAACGTAATTGCCGGCGAGGCAGGCGGTATTACCCAGCATATTGGTGCTTACTCAGTACAAATGGATGATGGTAAAATGATCAGCTTTCTTGATACTCCCGGTCACGAAGCCTTTACTGCCATGCGTGCACGTGGTGCGAAGGTTACTGATGTTGCTATTATTGTGGTAGCCGCTGACGACAATGTGATGCCACAAACTGTTGAGGCTATAAACCACGCCCAGGCGGCTGGAGTTCCCATCGTTATTGCCATCAATAAAATTGATAAACCCAATGCCAATGTGGAAAAAGTGAAGGAAGAACTGGCAAACATTAATATTCTTGTGGAAGACTGGGGAGGTAAATACCAAAGTCAGGAAATTTCTGCTAAGAATGGAGTCAATATTGATAAGCTGCTGGAAAAGGTTCTGCTTGAAGCCGAACTGCTAGATTTGAAAGCCAATCCCAACCGTAGTGCCACAGGTACAGTTATTGAATCATCGCTTGATAAAGGAAGAGGGTACCTTGCAACCATACTGGTGCAAAACGGTACGCTCAGAATGGGCGATATTGTAGTTGCAGGAAGCACACACGGACGTGTTAAGGCGATGTTTAACGAAAGGAATATGAAAGTCAGTGAAGCCGGGCCCGCAACACCTGTATTAATGCTGGGCCTCGACGGAGCCCCCCAGGCAGGCGATAATTTCCATGTGGTAAAGGAAGAGAGCGAAGCAAAGTCTATCACATCAAAACGCCAACAGCTCATCAGAGAACAGGGTCTCAGAACACAAAAACATATTACGCTTGATGAAATTGGTCGCCGTATCGCCATCGGAGACTTCAAAGAGCTTAACATTATTATCAAAGGTGATGTGGATGGTTCTGTTGAAGCATTGGCCGACTCAATGCTGAAACTTTCAACCGAAGAAGTTCAGGTTAATATTATCCATAAAGCTGTAGGTTCTATTACCGAAGGTGATGTTCTGCTGGCTTCGGCATCCAATGCCATAATAGTCGGCTTCCAGGTACGTCCTTCTCTTGCTGCCCGCAAACTGGCAGAAACAGAAGAAATTGACATCAGGTTGTATTCTGTAATTTACAACGCCATCAATGAAATTAAATCGGCCATTGAAGGAATGCTTTCGCCTGATATTGAAGAGAAGATTATTGCCAACCTTGAAGTAAGAGACGTCTTCAAAATCACCAAAGTGGGAACTGTTGCAGGATGTATGGTGCTCGACGGAAAAATTCACCGTAATTCAAATATTCGTGTTATCCGTGATGGTATTGTCGTTTATACCGGCTTCCTTGGCTCACTTAAGCGGTTCAAAGATGACGTAAAAGAAGTTTCTTCAGGATATGAATGTGGTTTGAATGTGGATAAGTTCAATGATATTAAAGTTGGTGACATAATTGAAGCATTTGAAACCGTTGAAATTGCCCGTAAACTCGAATAATCAATCATTATTTTATGGTTCACGTAAAAGTTAAGATTGACAATATAAAAGATTTTGTCAGAAAGGAAGAGATCAGGCTCTTCGAATCGGAGGTGGACTTGCAACGTCGCAAGGTGTATAAGAGAACAGGAAAAGGTAGTGACTTTCTGGGCTGGGTTGATCTGCCCGGGAATATTCCAGAAGATCTTATTGAGAGTATCAGGAAGGATGCCGAACAAATACGAAAAAAATCTCAGGTTGCGGTTGTTGTAGGTATAGGTGGTTCTTACCTGGGAGCACGTGCCATAATTGATGCTCTGAGCAATAACTTTTATATGCAGCAGCATGCCAAAGTTGAAAATCCTTTTGTGTTGTATGCCGGACAAAATATTAGTGAAGATTATACAGCCGAGTTACTCGACTTTCTTGATGATAAGGAATATTCTGTTATTGTAATTTCCAAATCGGGGACTACCACCGAACCTGCAATAGCATTCCGCTTACTCAGAAAACATCTGGAAGAGAAATACGGAAAAGAAGAAGCATCTCAAAGGATATATGCTGTTACTGATGCTTCAAAGGGAGCCTTAAAAACCCTTTCCGATAAAATGTCATACAAAACCTACATTATACCTGATGACATAGGTGGGCGCTATTCGGTGCTTACACCGGTAGGTTTATTGCCTATTGCTGTGGCCGGTTTTGATATCAGGGCCTTTATTAAGGGGGCACATACCATGCAGGAATTCCTTGCCAAAGAAGATGATCTTTTCAAAAATCCTGCTGCATTGTATGCTGTGGTTAGAAATATTTTGTACCGCAAAGGTAAAACCACAGAGGTGATGGCCAATTATACTCCGAATATGATGCTTTTCACTGAATGGTGGAAACAATTATATGGTGAGAGTGAAGGAAAAGATCAGAAAGGAATTTTTCCCGCAGGAGTTAATTTTACTACCGATCTGCACTCCATGGGGCAATACATCCAGGATGGGATGAGAAATCTGTTTGAAACCGTAGTGAGGATTGAAGAGCCGGTAAGAAGAATTCAAATACCGCATGATGAAGATAACCTGGACGGATTGAATTATCTTGCCGGGAAGCGCCTTAGTTATGTGAATAAAATGGCAGAAACAGGTACTATTATGGCACATGTAGATGGTGAAGTTCCCAATATAGAGATCATTCTGCCACACATCAATGAAAATGTATTGGGTGAACTGGTGTATTTCTTTGAAATGGCCTGTGCCATCAGTGGTTATATACTGGAAGTAAATCCTTTTGATCAGCCGGGCGTTGAAGCT
>CAYXIT010000002.1:10285-26554 GCA_964465275.1 uncultured Bacteroidales bacterium
CCGGCTTTCCGTTTCAGTCGGCTCAATCATACATCAGGGGTGGTTTTTGCCTTTCGGATTTTCTATTCGGTAAACCCTTAGTGTTTTGCACTTTTAAACCAATGCATTTTACCCGAAAAAAACAGGTAAAATCTTTAGGCGCTATTGCGCTACAGAAGATTATTTTTGCTACAACACCTTCACCAACAAAGTTCAATTTAATCAAAAGGAATATTGTCATGATGTTATCCGATAAAGAACTTGAATACCTGAAAGAGCTTGAAAATAATAAAGAAGTGGTATATCTGCTGAATACCAGGGAATGTGAATTGATTTCAAAATTAATAAGGAGCTATAAAGAAATTCAAAGGCAGCTCAGAGCATTACAGATCAGCAAAGAAGAAGGCTGACAAAACCGGAAATTCTATTTGTTAATACTTTTTTATGACCTACAGAGATATTGTTTTAAAGCTTTTAAAAAATCGCAGGGATGTTATTTGCCTTGAAGAGCATCTGATGAGTGACTTCAAAAATAATAACGGTGACAGCGACGATTTTACATCATGGTGTTTTAAGCATGGTATAGAATTTGCCAAACTGGAGAGTGATGAAAATCCAAAGATACAGCTAACGATAAAAGAAAATAACAACTGATCAAATAGTAGAAACACCCTGACACTGTAATAATAGTTGTTCCATTTTTATGGAATTAACAGCCTCCCCAAGGTAAGAACCCCGTCAACTGACGGGGTTTCTTAATTTTAATGTAATTTAAAGTACCTTACTAATCTGCCATAAGATCCTCTACTTCCTGTACCGTTTTGGGTATAGGTTTTCCCATCACTTTATGCCCGTTTTCGGTAACCAGTATATCGTCTTCAATCCTGATTCCCCCAAAATCAAGATATTCACCTATTTTATCATAATTAATATAATCGGTGAATTTGTTTTCACTTTTCCATTTTTCGATAAGTGCAGGAATAAAATAACATCCCGGTTCAACGGTAAGCACAAAGCCGGGTTGGTATTTGCGTCCAAGCCTAAGGAATGCAGTACCAAAGATATCTGACCTTTTCACTTCATTATCGTATCCTACATAGTCTTCTCCAAGGTCTTCCATATCGTGCACATCAAGACCCATCATATGACCAAGTCCATGAGGCATGAACAAGGCATGGGCACCCAGCTCAACGGCAGATTCTGTATCACCTTTCATGAGGCCGATGCTCTTCAGTCCTTCGGCCAGAGTTTTTGCTGCAAGCATATGAACGCTTCTGTTGGTTACACCGGGTTTAATGGCTTTAATGGCATTTATCTGTGCCTGCAAAACTATTTCATAGATTTCTTTCTGTTTAGGAGAGAATTTTCCACCCACGGGACTGGTACGCGTATGATCGCTGGCATAATGCAAACTTGTTTCAGTACCTGCATCTACCAGTAAAAGATCTCCTTTTTCAAGTTTATTACCATGATAGTGGTTATGAAGTGTTTCTCCTCGCTTTGTTACTATGGCAGGAAATGATAACATACCACCTGATTCAAGAGCAATTCCTTCAATTCTTCCGGCTACCTCCCTTTCATATACACCTGGGCGGGCCATCTTCATGGCAGTGGTATGCATCAGCCAGGCAGTTTCCATGGCCTTTTCAAGTTCTTCAATCTCATAACTATCCTTGATGGATCGTAATGCAACTATGGCTTTTATCAACTCTATCGATGCAAGTTGTTTTTGCTCTGCAGTATTTATTCCCAGTAAACTTTCCAGCAAAAGTTTGTTCTCTGCCCTGTAAGGTGGCAAAAAATGGATCTTGCGCCCCAGGTCAAATGCTTTCGAAATTTTTTCTCGTAACCCCGAAAAAGGCAATGTATTTGAAACGCCTGCATCTTCTGCCAATTCTCCTAAGGTAGGTTGCGGCCCCATCCATATTATATCATCCAGGCTTACCTCGTCACCGAATATGTATTCTGTGTCATTATCAATATCTATGATACCCGCCATACCCTGGTAATCAAGGCCAAAAAAATAAAGAAAATTGCTGTCTTGTCTCCATTTGTAGGTGTTGGAAGAATAATTCATCGGAACATCAGAGTTTCCCAATATAAGTATGATCCCTTCCTTTACAGATTTCTTTAAACGGTTTCTTCTTTCCTTATAAACTTCTTTTCTGAACATGTTTTATAGTTTTTGATAAGTAATTGATTCTTTTATGATTTATTTATAATTATTTCAAATTACCGAATTGTTTGCAAATAATAGCTGGAAAATCTACATTTGTTAGGTCTAATTTTCGGATGAATCTGCAACTGTTTATATTAACCCAAAAAGGGAAAACAGTACTTCATATAATGAAATTAAGGTGTTAAATCTCCGCTGAAGTCTGATAACCTGATGGATCAATAAAATACAAACCTACATAAATTTTGATCAAAAAGTTATTAAAACAAGTTATTTTCCAATTCAAATCTTCACCCTATGAGTAAAAAAGGATTTCGATTAGCCTCTCTCAGTCATAAATATGTAATGGCTGCAGCCGGTGCCTTTCTTATGCTTTTCCTGATATCGCACCTGACCACAAATTTATTGATGCTGGCAGGTGATGGTGGCGAAAAATTCGATGAGGCAGTAGAATTTCTGCTCACCAATCCGGTAATTAAAATTGTTGAATATATATTGTTTGCAGGTTTTATTATTCACATAATTCTCGGAGTAATCATTGAGGTGCATAACAGGAAGTCACGCCCGGTAGGATATAAAGTGGGATTAAAGTCAGAAACTTCGGCTTTTTCCAGGTTTATGATCCACAGTGGAATAATCATCTTTATTTTTCTGCTGATTCACCTTTACCACTTTTTCTTTGTAAAACTAGGTCTCGTAACTGTTTATGGTGGGGCTGAATCGAGCACTGATTTTATTCCTATGGTGGCTGTAACCCTTAAGAACCCGGTTTTTGCAATCATTTACATCATCTCATTTGTGTTCCTGGGTTTTCACCTGAAACATGCTTTCCAATCAGCATTTCAGTCATTTGGGTTGAACCATGACAAATATATGCCTGCCATTAAAGTTGTGGGAACCATTTACGCAGTGGTTATTGCCGTTGGCTTTACCATTATTGCCCTATACTTTTTATTTTTATATAAATAATTCATTCAGGATATTAAAATTTTAAGCAATGATAAAGCTTGATTCCAAAATTCCAAAGGGGCCTCTGGCCGACAAATGGAGTAATTACAAATCTTCACTACGCCTTGTAAGCCCTGCTAATAAGAAAAAAATTGATATTATAGTTGTGGGAACAGGTCTTTCCGGTGCTTCATCTGCCAGTGCACTTGGCGAGCTGGGATACAATGTAAAAGTTTTTTGTTTCCAGGATTCTCCTCGTCGGGCCCATTCGGTTGCCGCCCAGGGTGGAATAAATGCAGCCAAAAACTACAAGAATGATGGTGACAGTGTTTACAGGCTCTTTTATGATATGATAAAAGGGGGCGATTTTCGTGCCCGCGAAGCAAATGTTTACCGTGCTGCTGAAGTAAGCAATTATGTTATTGATCATTTTACTGCACATGGTGTACCCTTTGCAAGAGATTACGGGGGTATGCTTGAAACCCGTTCTTTCGGTGGGGTGCAGGTTTCCCGTACCTTTTACGCCAAAGGCCAAACAGGTCAGCAGTGTTTGCTGGGTACATATTCATCTTTGAGCAGGCAGATTGCCAAAGGAACCGTTACAATGTATGAACGTCGCGATATGCTCGATCTGGTTGTTATTGACGGTAAAGCACGCGGAATTATCACTCGTAACCTTTTAAACGGTGAACTTGAAAGGCATTCAGCACATGCTGTAGTGCTGGCAACCGGTGGGTATGGTACAGTATTTTATTTGTCTACCCTTGCTCTTGGCAGCAATGCTTCAGCAGCCTGGGCAGCTCATAGAAAAGGAGCGTTGTTTGCTAATCCCAGTTTCATTCAGATTCACCCTACAAGTATACCTGTACTAAACGATTATCAGTCGAAACTTACTCTTATGTCAGAATCACTGAGAAACGACGGAAGGGTATGGGTGCCAAAAGAAAAAGATGAAAAGCGGCATCCTAACCAGATACCCGAAGCTGAACGCGATTATTATCTTGAAAGAAGATACCCTGCCTTTGGTAATTTGGTGCCCCGTGATGTAGCATCGCGTGCTGCCAAAGAACGTTGCGATGCAGGCTACGGTGTGGGTGATACTGGTTTGTCAGTGTATCTTGACTTCAAAGATGCAATTCAAAAACAAGGCAAGAAAGCTATTGAAGATAAATATGGAAACCTGTTTGAGATGTATTTGAAAATCACCGGTATAAATCCATATGAAGAACCCATGCGCATTTATCCTGCCGGACATTATACTATGGGCGGTCTGTGGGTTGACTATAACCTGATGACTACTATACCGGGGTTATATTCAGTGGGTGAAAGTAATTTCTCTGACCATGGTGCCAACAGGCTGGGTGCAAGTTCCCTTATGCAGTGCTCAGGAGATGGCTATTTTATTCTGCCCTACACTATTGGCGACTACCTTGCCGATGAAATCAGGACACCTCGCATACAAACGGACCATGAAGAATTTGACAAAGCCGAAAAAGCAGCTAAAGAAAGAATTGAACGGCTAATGGCTGTTAACGGAAAACAAACAGTTACTTCATTCCATAAAAGACTTGGAAAAATTCTTTGGGATCACTGTGGAATGGTAAGAAGCAAGGAAGGGTTGAAAAAAGGAATAGAAATGATCGATCAGCTGGAGGATGAGTTCTGGAAAGAAGTAAAAGTACCCTCTACGGCTGGTGAGTACAACCAGGAACTGGAAAAAGCTATCCGGGTGGCCGACTTTTTTGAGGTAGGACGATTGATGTGCCAGGATGCCCTTGACAGGGATGAATCATGCGGTGCCCATTTCCGTGAAGAGTTCCAGACAGAACAGGGTGAAGCAAAACGTAATGATGCTGAGTACGCCCATGTTTCAGCTTATGAATATAAAGGAAACCGCCAGAGTGAGATCCTTCACAAGGAGCCGCTGGTTTTTGAAAATGTTGAGCTGAAAGAAAGAAGTTATAAATAACCTTAAGTACCGAACATATGGAATTTAAACTAAAAATATGGCGTCAGAAAAACGCTTCAGCAAAGGGAAAATTTGAAGATCATACCCTTAAGAATGTATCTGCAGAAATGTCTTTTCTGCAAATGCTTGACTATCTCAACCAGCAGATCATTGAATCGGGCGGCGAGCCGGTTCATTTTGAGCACGACTGCCGTGAGGGGATTTGCGGAAGCTGTGGGTTATACATTAACGGCAGACCTCATGGCCCTGTTACTCACACTACTACCTGCGAATTACACATGCGTGAGTTTGATGATAATTCTACCATAGTTATTGAACCCTGGCGAAGTAAAGCTTTTCCGGTAATAAAAGATCTTGTGGTTGATCGTTCGGCCTTTGAAAAGATCATAAGGGCAGGTGGTTTTGTGAATGTCAATACAGGCTCAGCAGAAGACGCAAATAACATTCCCATCAATAAGAAAATTTCTGATAGAGCATTTGATGCTGCTGTTTGTATTGGTTGTGGTGCTTGTGTGGCTGCCTGTAAAAATTCTTCTGCCATGTTGTTTGTTTCTGCCAAGGTATCACAAATGGCTATGCTGCCGCAAGGAAAAGTGGAAGCAAAAGACAGGGTAGAGAAGATGGTGGCCAAAATGGACGAAGTGGGATTTGGCTTCTGTTCAAATACTTATGGTTGTGAATACGATTGCCCAAAAGGAATTTCTGTAGAATTCATCGCCCAGATGAACCGTGAATTTTTTTCAGCCAGGGTGTGTAAATCCAAAAGATAATTTTATAGTCCGTTTTTTTTAATAAGAAGATATATTGATATATGTCTCCTTATTATTTTCCTAAAGATCAATTAGTTTTAAACAATTGTTTCTGTATAGCCTTTTTAGGCTATGAAAAACGGACTATTATTTTTGTAAAAAACTGATAAAAAGCCAATTGTTAAATAAAAAAAATTACTAAAACAGACGATCGTGTGAAATATATTTATATATTTGTTAAGACAAAATATTCACATGAGTCCCAATTAAAAATTTTACATTATGGCACAAACAAAACTTGATCCGAAGAGGCTGGAAGAAGCTGCTAGTAAAATGCGAGCTATTGCTCACCCGATGCGTATTGCCATCATTGATATGCTTGAAAGAAAAGAGCAAATGAATGTTACTGAAATATACGAGTCTTTAAAAATTGAACAGGCATCAGCATCTCATCATTTGAATATCCTTAAAACAAAAGGTGTTCTCGACTCCAGACGCAGCGGTAAGAAAACTTTTTACTATCTGAAGGAAAATGCTCTGGCACAAATTATTGATTGCATCAATAAATGCCATTAATTCTTTACCGAATCAGAAGTTAAGGTAAGCCCCCGGAAAATTGCTTCCGGGGGCTTATTATTTATTAAATAGTCCGGGCTTTCAGTTTGTCTTTTCGCCGGGATTTTAATATGTTAAATAAAATAATTATTAAGCAGCCTGGAATTCACATTACAGCTTTTTTTATAATTTTATCCTTTTTAAAAATTTAATTAAAACTTTGGCAGATTTATTGCTGAATCCAAAACTTGTTTACATCTTAAAAATTCTTTGTTATGAAAAATATTATTTGGTTCTTTTTTGCTGTTTTTATGGGAATGGGTGTTGCAGTTTCCCAGGAAAAAAAAGATGGTCCTGAATTAAAATGGGAACTTAATCGCTACGATTACGGAACGGTATATCTCGATGATCTGCCCGAAACCAAACTCGACATTAAATTTACCAACGATGGTAATGAGCCCCTGGTACTGTCGCACGTGAGAGCTTGTTGCGGCACACGGGTGAACAGCTGGCCACGCGAACCCATAATGCCAGGTGAAGAAGGTATCATTCAGATTGAGTTTCGCCTTGCTCCACGTGCTCAACGAATCAGCAGAACCGTTACTGTTACATCCAATGACGACCCGGGAACATCTATTTTCAGAGTCGTTGGTGAGGTTGTGGAAAGATAAAATCTTTTTATTGTATATTAAAAAGGTTGCCCAAAGCCCGTCATATTCTTTTACAGAATATGACGGGCTTTGGTATTTAAATCCTGTGCTTTTTCATATTCAATCGCAATAATCCAGGTTGAAAATATTATATCTTCCTAAAAGAAACATGGAAATAAGATTTCTTAAAAACCATTGAGATATATTCAACTCCATAGCATATCAATTGCATTATCTGTTTTAATGCTAAATAAATGGATGTGGCTGCTTATCTTGAACTTACCAACCTTCGTACTGGTGAAACCAAAAGGGAGAAAGCAAGAGCATTTACCACTCTGCCCGGTCATAGCAGGAAAATGAATTTTATTCTGCCCGAAAATCTCGCTCCGGGCAACTATTCTGTACTTGGTGTGGCAGATTATGGTGACAGGGAAGCGGTTATAGCTGCTGAACTGAATATTACTATAGAATAAAATGATCAGTGATTATCATCGGCAAACCACTCGGCATATGAAGTTGCGGTTTCGTGCAAACGCAAGCTGAATAATTTTACTTCAGCAGGCAATCTGGATGAGATTTTTTCTGCAAAATCCAGAACCATGTTTTCACAGGTAGGCTGGTAATCCATTTCCATTAACTTTCCTACCAGCTCTGAATTTTTAGCCAGTTCGGCATGTGGGGTTCCTTTACGAACCAAAAGCGCGTGATCGAAAGGATTGGCTACAACTTCATTTACGATTTTCTTTAAAACCGAAAAATCCATCACCATGCCGAATTTGGCATGGTCGGGATCGGTATTAGGCTTGCCAATAAGTGTAACATATAAAAGATAACTGTGTCCGTGTATGTTGCGACAGGCTCCGTCGTAGCCCCATAAAGCATGAGCGGCCTCAAATCGAAACTCTTTGGTGATTCGAATGTTTGCAGACTTCATTGAAATCGGATTGAAATAATAGATTGTAATAATTCTTGGCGTGAAGTTAGCAATAATAACTCTCAGTAACAAGCGTATACAAAGGTTGCAAAGTTATTTAAAATTTGATGGTGTAGTTGTAGGTTTTTTTGGATGGGGATTTATCCTGTTCCTTTTTCTTTTTTTCAGTTTCTTTTACAGCAGGAGTTTGAGTGTAAACCATCCTGATCTTCTGTTGCTTGTTTTCTTTGGGAAGCCTGAAAGGTATCCTGATTTTGCTATGGGCTGTAACCCTTACTCCCCGGTTTTTCACAGCATCGTAACGAATCATTTTTACCAGCCTTACAGCCTCTTCATCGCAACCATAACCAAGTCCTTTAATTACAGAAGGGTCAAAAACATCACCGTTATCAGTGATCTTGTACTTTATAATTACATCGCCTTCAATTTTATTCTCAAGTGCAGCAGCAGGATATTTCTGATTCTCTCTGATGAATTTTTTCAGCTCATCCTTACTTTCCCGCATCCGGGGGAGTTTAAGGAATTTTCTCGATTTATGATATCCGCTTGGGTCATTCATGATGGATTCTTCTTTAATGAGGTAGTTCCTTTGACAAACCTAATCAATTTTTTTAAATACAAACAGTGGTTGTCTGTCAAAATATTTCCCGCATAAAAAAAGCATGTTTAACAACAGGATTAACATGGTTAGTCCGGAAAAATAATTGTATTACAGATTTAGGTAAAGGATAATATGATTCTGATTTCTTCATTTTGTTATTTTTGTAGCTTCAACAATGTGAGCAATACTGTTATTCACTGCACGTTGTAAGATTGAAAGTTTTATTATATGCATTAAAACAGATATTTACACCTAATCAATTAACCAACAAAACATGAAGAAAAACATTTTAGTTTACTTTCAGTTGTTATTTATTTTAATACTTGCCTTATCAATTGAACAGTCAAGGGCCTGTACCAATGTTCTGGTATCGCGCGGAGCCAGTGCCGATGGAAGTGTTATGACCAGCTGGACTTATGATGTGGCAGGTTTTGCCCAACCATTGTATTTTTATGAAGGTGGAGTACATGCAGAAGGAGATTCGCTTGACATTTTCGGTTTCCGTGATGGTGATTACCTTGGCAGAATAGCCCAGGCAGCCCGAACCTATCGTGTAGTAGGTAATATGAATGAAAAGCAGGTTTCCATAACCGAAACTACTTTTACCGGTCGAAGAGAATTGCATGGCGGCGAGGGAGTTTTCGATTATGGAAATTTAATATGGATCACCCTGCAACGGGCCGGTACAGCCAGGGAAGCTATCCTGATCATGGATGAGCTTGCCAAAACTTACGGATACAGGGATACCGGCGAAACTTTTTCTGTTGCCGATAAAGATGAAGTGTGGATCATGGATTTCATAGGAAAAGGTAAACATGGCCGGGGAGCTGTATGGGTGGCAGCCAGAGTTCCTGAAGGATATATAGCTGCTCATGCCAATCAGTCGCGCATCAGGCAGGTGAACTGGAAAGATACTGATAACTGGTTGTGGGCTGAAGATGTTGTTGAATTTGCAAAAGAAATGGGTTGGTATAAAGGCAGAAACCACAATTTTAGTTTTCGTGAAGCCTATAACCCGGTAACTCCCAGGTCATTGTTGCTTTGCGAAAGCAGGGTATGGAGTGTGTATAACCGTGCCGCAGCGTCGCAAAATTTTACTGCCGACTACTGGCGTTGTGTGGAAGGAGCAGAGCCTTACCCATTATTTATCAAACCCGATGAAAAAATTACAGTGGGAGCAATGATTGGTCTTGTACGTGATCATTTTCATGGCACACCGTATTATACCGGAGAAGGTTTTGCTGCCGGTCCTTATAATAATCCTTACCGCTGGCGCCCTGTAGTTTTTGATCTGGAAATGGATGGAGATACGCTTACTTATTCCTGGGAGAGGCCTGTTTCTCAGCCCCAGACAGCTTTCTCATTTGTTACCCAGGCCCGTAACTGGTTACCGGATGAAATTGGGGGGATATGCTGGTATAGTGTTGACGACAATCATACCAATGTATTTATGCCGCTTTACACGGGTATTACCAAAGCACCTCCATCATTATCCATCGCAAATCCCATTAAATTTGAGTGGGAATCTGCATTCTGGACGTTTGATCTTTTAGCTAATTATGCTTACGGTCAATACGGAATTGTTATTGACGACATACAGGCAGAACAGAAAAAACTCGAAAACCGTGCTTTTACCATGATCAATGCAGTTGATCTTGCAGCACAACAACTTTATGAAGCGGATAAGGAAATGATGCGGGAATATCTGACCGGTTTCAGTGTCAACCATGCCGAATATGTTGTGAACCGTTGGAGAGATTTTGGCAAGGAAATTTTTACAAAATACAACGACCGGTATATAAGGCAGGAAGATATACTTCGGCCGTCAGTCAAAGGAATTGGTTATCCTGAATGGTATTTGCGCATGGTCGTTGATGAGAATCCTGATTTCTTTGATGTGAGATGGAGAAAACCGGGTGAGCCTATCAAATAAAATGACTGAAATATAAAGTACGAACAAAGTCATAGCCAGACTCGGCGACGCTAATTCCGAAATATTAAATCAAATACTCAATAATTCTAATAATAAATTCAACATGACAAAAAACAATTTTTTCAAAGTGATTTTGCTGGTTTTGCTCGTGGGCTTTTTTACCCCGCGTGCCAATGCCTGCACCAATGTTCTTGTTTCTGCCGGCGCAAGTGCCGACGGTAGCGTTATGATCAGTTACCTGGCTGATGCAGGCGGATTTATGGATCCCCTGTATTATTATCCTGGCGGAGAATATGAAGAGGGCGACTCTCTTGATATTATTTGCTGGCATTATGGCCATTTGCTTGGAAGAATACCTCAGGTGAGGAAAACTTACCGTGTTATTGGCAATATGAACGAACACCAGGTAGCAATTGGAGAAACTACTTTTACAGGTCGCTCCGAACTTGGCACCCCAAATGGTTTTATTGACTATGGAGCTATGATGTATATTGCACTGCAACGCTCTAAAACTGCACGTGAAGCCATACAGGTAATGACCGGATTGGTTGAGGCGCACGGGTATAACAGTACCGGTGAATCTTTCTCTATCTCCGACAAGAATGAAGCCTGGATTATGGAATTTATAGGCAAAGGCGAGCACGGTGATGGTGCCGTTTGGGTTGCCGCAAGGGTTCCTGATGGCTATATTGCAGCCCATGCCAACCAGGCACGCATCAGAACCATTGACTGGGATGACACCGAAAACTGGATGTGGTCAGATGACCTCGTTGATTTTGCCCGCGAAATGGGCTGGTTTGATGGTCCCAAAGAAGAATTTAATTTTGTGGAAGCATACAACCCCCTTACCTGCGAATCTTTGCTGCTTTGCGAAGGTCGCGTTTGGAGTGTTTTCCGCAATGCTGCACCTTCACAGGATTTCCCTGCTGAATACTGGCGTTGTGTTGAAGGCGCTGAACCTTATCCGCTTTTTGTGAAACCTGATAAAAAAGTTACTGTTCAGGATATGATTGGTTTTGTGCGCGATCACTTCCACGATTCACACTTTTATACTGCAGAAGGATTTTCTGCTGGTCCTTACAATAATCCTTATCGCTGGAGGTCATTGTATTTTGAACTGGACGGTCAGAAATATGCATGGCCACGTACCATTTCTCAGCCGCAAACCGGCTTTTCATTTATCGCGCAATCCAGAAATTTCCTTCCCGATCCCATCGGCGGCATCTTCTGGTATGGTGTAGACGATACCTACTCCAATGCCTACATGCCTCTTTATGTGGGTATGCAAAGAGCTCCTGTTTCTCTTACAACCGGTAATGTTGTAGATTTTGACTGGGATTCTGCTTTTTGGGTATTCAATCTGGTGGCCAATTATGCTTATGGTCTTTACAGCTATATCATTGAAGATATAAAGGAGGTTCAGCAGGAAGTGGAAAACCGTTCGCACGTAATGACCTCTGCTGTTGATATGGCAGCAAAATCTCTTTATGATAC
This sequence comes from uncultured Bacteroidales bacterium, assembly GCA_964465275.1. Lineage (GTDB taxonomy): Bacteria > Bacteroidota > Bacteroidia > Bacteroidales > UBA7960 > SKVR01. The sequence continues at coordinate 22,274 of CAYXIT010000002.1, forward strand.
CGATAAGGAAATGATGTACGAATATCTTACCGATTTCAGCGTAAACAATGCAGAATATACCGTTCAACGCTGGAGAGAACTGGGATATCATATTTTTTCAAAATATAATGACCGTTATATTCGTACCGAGGATGCTCTGAGACCATGGCCCAGTGGTGTGGGATACCCCGAAGATCACCTTCGCCGCGCTGTGGAAGAACGTCCGGGATATTATGATGTAAAATGGCGCAAACCCGGTGAGCCCATTAAGTAGGCTTCAGCAAGGGTTTTATGTAAAATATTAATTTTTTATACCGGAAGTTTGTAGCTTTGTTGAATTATGAACCGGGCTGCAGACTTCCGGTCTTGTTTTGCACCATCACCAATAGGTAAAAAATGCAGAAATCTCCCCTAATAAGCATTCGCAATTTAAGTATTGGCTTTGAAACCGATGAGGGCTTTGTTCAGGCTGTTGAGCATGTAAACTTCGATTTACAGGTAGGAGAAACCCTTGGTTTGGTGGGGGAGTCGGGCAGCGGAAAGTCTGTTACCGCATTGTCGGTAATGCGTTTATTGCCCCGGCGCACTTCAAAGATAACTTCCGGGGAGATTATTTTTCTGCATCCGGAAAAAGGCGAAATTGATCTTCTCAGGTTATCAGAAACAGAGATGCAGCATATTCGTGGGAATTTTATTGGGATGATCTTTCAGGAGCCTATGACATCTCTTAATCCGGTAAAGCGATGTGGCGAACAGGTAATGGAAAGTATTCTCTGGCACAAAAAATCCGGTGAAAAGGACGCACGCAATAAGGTTATTCAGTTGTTCGAAGAAGTAAAACTCCCTGATCCCCGAAAAACCTTCCGTAAATACCCGCACGAACTTTCCGGCGGCCAGCGCCAGAGGGTAATGATTGCCATGGCCATTGCCTGTGATCCCTTGATGCTTATTGCCGATGAACCTACCACCGCCCTTGATGTTACCGTGCAGAAAAATATTCTTCAGCTCATCGGCGAATTGCAAACCCGGCATAATATGAGTGTGCTGTTTATTTCGCACGATCTGGGAGTTATTCATGAAGTTGCAGATTATGCAGCTATTATGCGGAAAGGGGAAATTGTGGAAAGTGGAAACGTAAAAGAACTTTTCAGGAATCCTCAGCACCCCTATTCCAAAGGTCTGGTTGCCTGTCGCCCCGGAATCCATCTAAGGCCATACTATTTGCCTGTGGTAGCCGATTTCGAAAGAAGCGGAAATAACGGAAAGGGATTTGTTGCCAACGAAGAAGATCCTGAAGAACGGCTTAAGCGTCACGAAAAAATCTATTCTCAATCTCCTGTGCTGGAAGTAAAGGGTCTGAGGGCAGGTTTTGTAACCCGAAAAAACTTCTGGGGAAAACCCAAAGATTGGTTTCATGCGGTGGATGACGTGAGTTTAAGTGTTTATAAAGGCGAAACCCTTGGATTGGTTGGTGAGTCGGGTTGCGGGAAAACAACCCTGGGGCGAACATTATTGAGATTGTTCGAACCCATTACAGGACAAGTAGTCTACAAAGGAACCGATCTGGCAAAACTGAAAAGCGATGCACTCAGAAAACTACGACCAAGGATCCAGATCATTTTTCAGGATCCTTATTCTTCACTTACCCCGGGTATGCAGGTTGGAAATGCAATGCTTGAGCCCATGCGGATTCACGGGATTGATAAAAATGACCGGGAGAGGAAAACGAGAATCCTGGATTTGCTTGCAAGGGTAGGACTGGAAGAAAAACATTATTATCGTTATCCCCATGAATTTTCAGGGGGGCAGCGTCAGCGTATATGTATTGCAAGAGCATTGGCTTTGCAACCTGACTTTATTATTTGTGATGAATCAGTATCAGCATTGGATGTGTCAGTTCAGGCACAGGTCCTTAACCTGCTGAATGATTTGAAAAGGGAATTTGATCTCACCTATATTTTTATATCACATGACCTTTCAGTAGTAAAATTCATGTCGGACCGGATTATGGTAATGCAACACGGAAAAATTGTGGAAAGCGGAGAGGCAGATGAATTATATGACAATCCGCAAATGTCTTATACACGAAAGCTGATAGATGCAGTATTACATCCTGAATAAAAAATTTCAGAATTATTTTCCGGTTTCTTTTTCGAAACAAGAGCGGCACAATGGCTCATAAGACTCCTTTTCACCCAGCACAACAAGTTTTTCGCTTATTATGGTACGATGCGAAAAATGGGCAAGGCTGCCACACTTTACACAAATGGCATGCACTTTTGTAATGTATTCTGCTACAGCGAGCAAGTTGGGGATGGGCCCGAAAGGTTTGCCCATAAAATCCATATCAAGCCCGGCAACTATTACCCTTATTCCCTGATTGGCAAGCTGCGAGCATACGTTGGGGAGTTCGGCATCAAAAAACTGGGCTTCATCAATACCCACAACATCCACATTATTTGCCAGAAGTAAGATATTGGAAGATGAAGGCACAGGGGTAGACATGATTTCATTGGCATCATGCGAAACTACTTTTTCTTCGTCGTATCTCACATCAATTGCCGGCTTGAATATCTCTACCTGCTGGCGTGCAATTTTGGCACGTTTGAGCCTTCTTATCAATTCTTCGGTTTTGCCAGAGAACATGCTTCCACATATAACCTCTATCCAGCCCCGACCTTTTGATGTATCAATATCTTTTTCAAGAAACATGAAAGGGTAATTGTTTTTCTTTGCTAATTTTGCAGAGTTTGATTCCCGTTTTAAAAAATCGGGAAATGAAATTTCCCCTGCAAAGATAAATCATCAGATACAATAAGAATTCATTTTTATCGCTTTTTATTTCAGATATTAAAACCTGTAACGCTATATGAGCTTATCACAAACAAAAGAAAATATTGTAAACCTGCTTGAAAACATTATTAAAAGGACCGAATTAATTGAACGGCAATCGGGTACCAGAAATCTGCTTGAAATTGATCTTGCCATGGATGATGTAAGATCACTTTATCGCGAGCTCGACTTAATGCGGAAATTATCAGAAAAGGAAAATCTTTCCGAAGCCCATGTGATTTCGGGAGGTCATCCAGAGAAAGAAGAAAACACTCAGAAAAATGAAGAAGAGCCTGTTAAAGATGTTGCAGAAGAAAAAACTGGCATACAGGAAAAAGAAACAAAGCCTGAGCGCGCAGCTGAAGAAAAAATGAAGGATGTTTCAGAAGAACAGGAAAAACAACCTGAAAAACCTGAAATTGAAAAACACCGTGTGGCATCAAAACCTGAAAAAGTAGAATCTGAAGAAACTGCCGCTAAACCAGTGCAACAAAATTCAACTATTGTAGCTGAAAAATTTTCTAATGAAAAAAGCTCTATTTATGAGCGTCTTCTTCAAATAAAGGAAGATAAAAGCATTGGAGCCCGAATGCAGTATAAGCCGGTGAAAAATATTAAAGAGGCGATTGGGGTTAATGAGAAATTCCTTTTTATTAATGAGTTGTTCAACGGTGACCTGAAATCTTATAATGAGGCAGTGGAAAAACTCAATCAATTTCCTTCTATTCATGAGGCATTTGAATTTTTGAATAAACTTACCCATGAATTTCAATGGGACGGGCAACGCAGCGCTGATACTATTGAGAAGTTTGCTAACCTGGTTCAGAGGAGATATATGTAAACAGATTGAAACTAATCGTTCAAGGATGTCGAAACTATATATTATACCCACTCCGATTGGAAATCTGGATGATATTACACGACGTGCAGAAAAAGTGCTTGGTCAAATTGATATTCTGTTGGCGGAAGATACTCGCAAAACAGGGATTCTGCTCAAGCACCTGGGGTTGAATGTGAAGATGCAGTCTTATCATGCTTTTAATGAACATAAATCATTAGAAGGTCTTATTGAAAGAATACAAACGGGTACAGTAATGGGGCTGGTTAGCGATGCCGGCACACCGGCGGTTTCTGACCCAGGTTTTTTGCTTGTAAGGGAATGTATCCGTAACGATATTCCCGTTGAGTGCCTGCCGGGTGCAACAGCTTTTGTTCCGGCCCTGGTAAACAGTGGTTTGCCATCTGATCGTTTTTGTTTTGAAGGATTTCTTCCTGTGAAGAAGGGCAGAAAGACACGGTTAGAAAGTCTGAAAGAGGAAACCCGGACAATGGTGTTTTATGAATCACCCCACAAACTAATGAAAACCCTTACAGATCTTATGGATTTACTGGGAACTGATCGCCAGGCGAGTATCTCAAGAGAAATTTCAAAAATACATGAGGAAACTGTCAGGGGTAGTTTGCAGGAAA
>CAYXIT010000002.1:26564-33069 GCA_964465275.1 uncultured Bacteroidales bacterium
TCGCTCTTGTTGACAGTGATACGCCAGTTCGCCAGAATCTCCAGAATAGTTTGCAGGAAATAATCAATTATTACCAGACCCATACCCTTAAGGGCGAAATAAGCCTCGTAGTGTCCGGGAAAAACCCTTGATAGTGTTATTAATCGTCAAGTTTCAACACCGCCATAAATGCCGATTGCGGTACTTCAACATTACCAATCTGGCGCATACGTTTTTTCCCTTTTTTCTGTTTTTCCAGCAGTTTTCGTTTTCGGGTGATATCACCACCATAACATTTTGCCGTAACGTCTTTTCTTAAAGCTTTGACTGTTTCACGAGCAATGATCTTTGCCCCTATACCGGCCTGAATGGCTATATCATACTGTTGTCGCGGGATAAGTTTACGAAGTTTCTCACAGATCTTTTTGCCAAACTCATAAGAGTTATCTCTGTGTATAAGCGCAGAAAGTGCATCTACCTGATCGCCGTTAAGCAATATATCAAGTTTTACAAGATCTGATTGACGGTATCCAATAGGATAATAATCAAAAGATGCATAACCTCTTGATATGGTTTTCAGCCGGTCGTAAAAATCGAAAACAATTTCAGAAAGTGGCATTTCAAAAGACAGCTCTACCCTGTCAGTTGAAAGATAGACCTGATTTTTGATCTGGCCCCTGTTATCCATACATAATGACATGACAGGGCCTGTATATTCCGATTTGGTAATGATCTGTGCTTTAATGTAAGGTTCTTCAATATAATCAAGTACATTGGGTCCCGGCATATCTGAAGGGTTGTTTACTACTATTTTTTCGCCCTTTTTTGTAAAGGCCCAATAAGAAACGTTTGGCACAGTAGTGATAACGGTCATTTCAAATTCGCGTTCGAGCCGTTCCTGCACAATCTCCATATGAAGCATACCGAGGAAGCCGCAACGGAATCCAAACCCAAGAGCGGCAGATGATTCCGGTTCAAAAGTGAGTGAAGCGTCGTTAAGCTGCAATTTGTCCATGGCAGCACGCAACTCTTCAAAATCATCATTTTCCACCGGGTAAATACCTGCAAATACCATGGGTTTCACATTTTCAAAACCCTGAATTGGTTGGGTAGTACCGCCTGAAATATGTGTGATTGTATCACCCACTTTTACTTCACGGGCATCTTTAATACCTGAGATGATATAACCCACATCTCCGGCATAAATAGTTTTTTTTGGTACCTGGCGCAATTTCAAAACACCCACTTCATCGGCATCATATTCTCTCCTTGTAGCCATAAACTTCACCAGATCACCCTGCGAAATTTTTCCGTTAAAAACACGGAAATAGGCAATAACACCCCGAAAAGAATTGTAAACTGAATCGAAAATCAATGCCTGCAGGGGAGCATTGGGGTCACCTGTGGGTGCTGGAATTTTCTCTACAATGGCTTCAAGGATCATATCAACACCAAAGCCGGTCTTCCCGCTTGCAGGAATTATATCATCTAAATCACAACCGATAAGATCAATGATCTGGTCAGAGACTTCATCAGGCATTGCACTGTCGAGGTCCATCTTATTGAGAACAGGAATAATTGTAAGATCATGTTCAAGGGCAAGATAAAGATTACTGATTGTTTGAGCCTCGATGCCCTGGGTTGCGTCAATAATTAACAAGGCCCCTTCGCAGGCAGCAATACTTCTTGAAACTTCATAACTGAAATCAACATGTCCGGGAGTGTCAATCAGGTTAAGAATATAGTGTTCTCCTCCCTGTTCGTATTCCATTTGAATAGCGTGACTTTTTATAGTGATTCCGCGCTCGCGTTCCAGGTCCATATTGTCAAGTGCCTGATCCTGAAAATCACGAATGCTGATGGTGTTGGTCATTTGTAAAAGCCTGTCGGCCAAGGTACTTTTACCATGGTCGATATGTGCAATAATGCAAAAATTGCGAATGTTTTTCATAGCCTGCAAAATTACAACTAAAAACAATACCCCCAATTGTTTTTAAACGCCTGCAGAGCAAAATTTAAACAAGTTTTTATCAAATTTTTCAACCCGGGTTCGCAACCCAAAATTGACTTATATTTGTACCTTATTTAACCCTCTGTAAAATAAACAAACAATTTACGCGTATTTCATTTTACATGAATCATTGAAAACCTACTTACCTATTTTATGATACGAGGATCAACGCTTCTCTTGTTTTTTGCTGCAATAGCTTTTTTAAAAACCGGCTATGCACAGGACATAACCTTCCCGATAAATTTCCATGACGGACAAGTTATTGAAACGTGCTCAGGATTTTTTGCTGATAGCGGTGGTGATACCCTTACACCCTACGGTAATAACGAAAATTTCTCTGTGACTTTCACATCTGACTCAGATGAGAATATTTATATGAAGATGAGTTTTATTTTCTTTCAATTGGGTGAAGGTGATTACTTATATGTATATGATGGTGAAGATGAAACAGCACCTTTGATAATTCAGGCTGGTGGAAATGAACTTGCCGGCGAACAGATTTTTGCAGGTGGATCATCTCTTCATTTCCGATTTGAATCTTCACCCGATGATGTGGGTTTGGGTTGGTTAGCGAATGTTGAATGTTTCTCTCTCTGTGATGCCTTTTATGCTGATGTGGATACAGACAGCGGTAGTTTTGACTTTTGCCCTGATGTTGAAACCGTTACTTTTTTCGGTTCTGCCGGATATTACGGAGGTGACCCTGCCGGTGGTGGAGATCAGTTCCTGTATGAATGGTATTTTGATGGGGGTATAAAAGAAGGACCAACTGTTGACAATACATATAGCGGGCCGGGTGCTTACCCTTTCAGACTCACCGTTACAGACCCGGTAAATAGTTGCGTGACCGATACAATAGAAACAATCAGGATTGCTACCATACCCAATTTTAACAATACCATAGCAACAACTGATACGGTTTGTGCAGAAGAGCCTTTTTCACTCATAGGAAACATAAATCCCGTTACCTGGACAGGTTTCCCTACCACAATTGATACTGTAGCTTTTATCAATGATACCGTTCAGTTTACATCAATTCTCAATTTTGATGTTTTTGAAGATGATGCCCAGTTGATTCAGCAGGATGACTTTGGCAGGGTGTGCATAAACATTGAGCATGTTGATTTTGGTCATCTCATGTTTGAACTGGAATGCCCCAATCAGCAAATGGTATTATTGAAAGATGTCGGTCCGGGGGGTGCGCATTTGGGAGAACCTGTTGTCCCTCACGATAACATTCCTGGTGTTGGTTATGAATATTGTTTTAATTCAACACCCCAATACGGAACAATGGATGAAACATCCTTTCAGTTTCATGAATATCTTGATCAGGCCGGCAATTATTATGTAAACCAACCATATATGCCGCCTGGTAATTATACCCCCGATCAGTCTTTTGATGCATTCGTGGGTTGCCCGCTGAATGGAGAATGGACGCTAACGGTATCAGATATCATTACAGGTACATCCGGCCATGTGCTGGGCTGGAGCCTGTTTTTTGATGATAAATTTTATCCCGACAGCCTTATTTTTATCCCCGAAATTGTTGAAGAGCAATGGTTTGATATGAATGATACACCACTTGAAGGAAATCCCGTTTCTGTAAGTGAAGATGAAGAGGGAGATTATACATATACTTTCAGGGCCAGGGATAATTTCGGATGTGAATGGGATACTATCATTAATGTAACAGTACTGCCCTTGCCCAGGGCTGAAATTGTATCAGAACTTGAGATACCTGTTTGCGAAGGAGACTCTACTCTGCTTACCGTTGAACCTGTTAACTTCGGAGATGAACTTAACTGGATTTATCAATGGATGCTTGAAGGAGCAGAGCTTGAAGGCAGGATATACGACACAATTATGGCAAAAGAACCTGCTACTTATATGGTTCGGGTAACCGATACTATTACCGGTTGTTCCGACTTTTTTGATTTAACCCTCACAACACAGAATTGCGACCTCGAAATCCCCAATGTTTTTACACCCAATGGTGATGGAATTAATGAGAATTTTGAAATAACCAATCTTGAATTTTATCCGGGAAGCAATATTGTAATCTATAACCGCAACGGCAAAAAAGTTTTTGAAAGTAACGACTATTATGGTAACTGGTGGGATGGGGGAAATCATCCCGACGGAACTTACTATTATGTTCTTACCTATGTTAAACAGGGAGAACGAAAACAAACTCAGGGGATAATTACTATTGTTCGCTGATGATATCATGCAGTAACTGATTGTTTCCTGCAATGATATCACCTTGTGAAATAATTTATGTATTGATATATTTATACCTTTAAAAGCTTCTCAAGGATTTTTCAAAAGGTATAAATGCCAAAAAAGAAAAATATTTTTTGCAGGTAAGGAGTAAAGATTTATTTTTGAGCCTTCAAATTAAAACCAATCAATTGAATATCAATAAAACAATACTATGAGTGAAACTGACAAATTAAAAAAGAAAGGGACATTTCAAAAAATACTGGACAAAGTTGAAGTGGTAGGAAATAAACTGCCTCAACCTGTGACATTGTTTGCAATCCTTATGGTGGTTGTACTTCTGCTTTCGTGGATTTTTGGCGGAGTAAGTGTTTTAAAACCTGGTACCGGCAGTGCAACGGGTGTTCCTGAGGATTTCATTGTGGTAGAAAATCTACTTACCAAAGAAGGTGTACAAAGAATTTTCACCAGTATGGTAAATGTGTTTGCCACTTTCCCTCCATTAGGACTGGTTCTGGTGGTAATGTTGGGTATTGGTGTTGCCGAACATACAGGAATGATTGCTGTTGCATTGAAAGTATTTGTATCTAAGGTACCAAAAGTACTCATTACATTTTCTATTGTTGTTGCTGGTATGCTTAGCTCTGTAGCTGCTGATGCAGGCTATGTTGTTCTGATACCGATGGGAGCCGCAATTTTCATGGGGATGGGACGCCATCCGCTCGCCGGAATAGCCGCGGCGTTTGCCGGTGTTTCCGGTGGTTTTGGTGCCAATATTCTTCCTACAGGTCTTGATCCCATGATCGCTGCCTTTACCGAACCCGCTGCAAACCTCATTGATCCGACATATACAGTTAACCCATTATCAAACTGGCTTCTGATGGCAGTTTCTGTGCCATTGGTTGGTGTTGCCGGTACATGGGTCACAGAAAAAATTCTCGTACCCAGGCTTGGAGAATATCGTCCTGAAAGTGGCATGGTAATAGATGAAGCAAATAATGAAGTTACACCATTGGAGCGCACGGCATTAAAGTGGTCTATGCTTTCAGTTCTGGTTGTTTTAATATTGGTTGCAATAACAATTATTCCTTCAAATGGTCTTTTGAGGGGAGATATCAATCCTGCATCCGGTAACCCAAGCATGCAACCTTTTTATAATTCGCTGGTTCCCATAATGTTCATAATCTTCTTTGTGGCTGGTTTGGTATATGGTATTGTTTCAAAAACCATCAAAAACGACAAGGATGTTTCTGATATGACTGCCAAATCCATGTCAACCATGGGCCTTTATATTGTAATTGCTTTTGTTGCAGCCCAGTTTGTTGCCTATTTTAACTGGTCAAACCTGGGTAGTGTTTTGGCGGTAAAAGGCTCTGATGGACTAAATGCCATCGGGTTTACTGGTATACCCTTGCTTGTAGCTTTTATTATAATTGCGTCACTTGTTAATTTGGTCATGGGCAGTGCATCGGCCAAATGGGCTCTGCTTGCTCCTATTTTTGTTCCTATGCTTATGCTTATGGGATATTCACCCGAAGTAACACAGGCAGCCTATCGTATCGGTGATTCTTATTCGAATATTCTTACTCCATTGCTTCCCTATTTCCCGCTTGTGATTGTATTTGCACAAAAATATGATAAAACTGCCGGAATAGGTACACTCATATCCATGATGTTACCTTACGCTATTGCCTTTATGATTGCCAGGATTCCGATGTTTATCATATGGATATGGCTTGGACTCCCATTGGGTATAGAAGGACCTATATATTATGAAGGAAGCCAGCAGACCAGTGAAAATACAAAGGTGATTGAAACTCTTACGCCGGAAGTTTCGCAGAACACTTATTATCTTGAAAAAGATATTGAGTAAACAGGATGTTGATCTTATATAATATTGAGGTTGTTGAAATAAGTCTTTTTAAACCAGAGTCAGTAAAAACGACATTTATCCCAGAGTTTGTTTTTTCTCTGACTGGCTCAACAAGTAGTTGATAAAAGATTTTTACAACAACCTCATTGTTTTTTTAATGAAATATTATTATTTGTTTTCCACTTCCAATAATTCCTTTGTATTTTTACCCTGCGGGAAACTGAAAACCTGTGTAAAAAAACACATAAATGGAAATAAAAGGAAAGCAACTATGACAGATTATTGTTTGTTTGTATCTGACTTGCACGGAAAGGTAAACAGATATGAGAGGTTTTTCAGATTCCTGGAACAGGAAAAGCCAATGGCGGTTTTTCTGGGTGGTGATCTTCTCCCTTCAAGCATATTGCACAGTTTCAGGGCCG
>CAYXIT010000002.1:33079-47792 GCA_964465275.1 uncultured Bacteroidales bacterium
CTGATTTTGTAACAGATTATCTTGCAGGTAAATTTCAGTATCTTAAAGAGAAATTGGGAGATGCATATCCCAAAGTTTTTTTAATCTTTGGCAATGATGATCCCCGTATTGAGGAGGCTGCTATAGTAGAACATCAGAAAATGGGACTATGGCATTACGTTCATAATAAATCTGTCAGAATTGGCGACTATCATGTAATAGGGTATGCTTATGTTCCTCCCACACCCTTTTTATTAAAAGACTGGGAAAAATATGATGTTTTTGAAAAAGTGAAGCCGGGCTGTATTCCTCCCAATGAAGGATTTCGCACATTTGATAACGGTAATGTTATCGAAAAATCCACAATCAAAAACGACCTGAAAAGTATTCCGGATAACTTACCCATGGAACGAACTATTTTCATGTTTCATTCACCTCCTTACCGAACCGGACTCGACAGAGCAGCCCTTGACGGAATAAAAGTAGAAGAAAACGATGTGGATGTGCATGTAGGAAGTGTTGCTATAAGGGAGTTTATCGAAGAAAAAAAACCTTACCTTACTCTCCATGGTCATATACACGAATCATCCAGGCTTACAGGTGTGTGGAAAGAGAAACTGGATCAAACAATTACCATGTCGGCTGCGTTTGAAGGACCAGGACTGGCAGTAATAAAATTCCCTCTCTCTGATCCTTACATGGCAGAAAGAATTATTCTTTAGTTGATTTTCATTATTTCCTTCCGGTAGCCGGAGTTTTCAGACATCATTAAATTATTTTCATTGTTTATGGATACTGCTGCAGTAAAAAAAACAAATCGACAAATCTCAGCTGACCTGCACGAAAGAAAAGTTTTGAGTGCCATAAAAAGGTTAAAGCTATTGATCGCTGAATCAGGTAAAGAATATTTTACAGATCAGTTAGATCAGCACTCTAATACCTATGAGAATATTCTGATCCATTCATTCAGCGCTGTTAAAGATCCTGAGAGGGAAAAAGTATATTTCTTTATGGTCAGAAATCTGCTCGAAATGGCTGATGAACTGCAGGAAAGCATATTAACCGAAAAAGATACCGGTAATGTTTTTTCGTTGAAAAGACAACTTGAGCGCAGCCGGAGAATTGAGCGAAAGGAAGCCCTGGCCTATCTTGAAAGCCTTACATACGATATTGAACTGGCTAAAATTCTGGAAGGTGTGAATATTGACAAGGAAGGAGCAATGTTGTCAAGAGATGAAGCCCTTGTAAAGGTCTTTAATATCATTTGGCTCTCCGACAAATATAGTGAATCGGAAATGGAGCTGCTGAATGCAGCCTGTGAATCTGAAAAATTACCCTGGCACGACAAAAGCCTTATTGTAAGTGCACTTACCTTGAGCTTACTCAGGTTTTTTGATTTAAATAAATTTAATCTGTTATTTGCTTTTGTAAAGTCAAGAGAGGAGTTCGTATGGCAAAGAGCACTTATTGGATTGTTTTTCGGCTTCCTGAAATATAATGACCGGTTTTATCTTTATCCCCTGCTCAAAGAACAAACTTTTGAACTGCTTGAATTCCCGAATATTGAAAAAAACATTGAGGCCATACTTATCCAGTTTACCAAAACCAGGGAAACCGAAAGTGTAAGCCGTAAATGGAAGGAAGATATTCTTCCGCGAATGATGAAGTTGCGACCCAAAATTGAAGATAAACTGGATCTTGAAAATATTTTTAAGGATGAGTTTGGTGAAGACAAAAACCCCGATTGGGAAACGGTTTTTGAAGATGCACCTGATCTGCTTGATAAACTGCAGGAGTTTACCGAAATGCAAATGGAAGGAATGGATGTATTTATGAGTGCTTTTTCACAACTAAAAAATTTCCCGTTCTTTAATAAAATAAGTAACTGGTTTGTGCCTTTTTACCACGATAATCAATCTATAAAGCCTTACCTTAAAGGTTCGGACGATGGGGTTGATCTTACACCTTTGGTAGAAAAACTTGAGCAAACTCATTTTATGTGTAACAGTGATAAATATTCTTTTTGTATTAACCTGGGGATGATTCCTGAGCAGCAAAAGAATATGATGATGAATATGGCCAGTGCCGAAATGGATAGTGTTTCGGAAGTTGAGAAGGGGGATGAACTCATAAACGAATTTGCCAAAATTAAAAGCATCTATACCCAGTATTTTCAGGATCTTTACCGGTTTTACAAACTTCATCCCTGGAGGAATGAGTTTGACGATATATTTGTTATGGAACCTGATGTTTTTGAGAATCCTTTCTTCAGTAACCTGTTAAATGATTCACATACTATTAGAAATATTGCTGAGTTTTATTTTGACAAGAAATTCTATCCCTATGCGCTGAAAATTTTCCTGAGCTTAATTGAACGCGACAGGAGCAATATTGAGCTTTTCGAAAAAATTGCTTTCTGTTATGAAAATACAGGAGATTTTGAAAGAGCTCTCGATTATTACAAAAGAGCCGATATAATTGAATCGGGCCGGTTGTGGATCATAAAAAAACTGGCTTTGTGTTCCAAATATCTCAATAACTGGGAAGATGCCCTGCTGTATTACCGCGAAGCAGAGAAACAGGCTCCCGAAGATCTTAAAATTCAGGCAAATATCGGACAGTGTCTTATTCACCTTGAAGAATATGAAGAGGCATTGGAATATTATTTCAAAGTTGAGGTGCTTGCTCCCGAGAATGAAAAAATAAGAAGACCCCTTGCATGGTGCTCCTTCCTGATCGGTAAACTGGATACTGCACGTGATTATCTGGAACGACTCCTTCAGGCTGATCCCGGCAATACACATGATCTTTTGAACCTGGGACATGTTTACTGGTGTATGAATGATGATGAAAAAGCCCTTGAGTACTATACTTTGAGCCTGCAAATGGCAAAGAATACCGGTTCTTTTGTAAATTCCTTTAATGAGGATAGAAAACATCTGATCCGGAAAGGAATTTCCGCTTTTGATATTGATCTTATGATTGAGTACCTCAAAATGAAAGCTTCGGAAAAGAAATAATTTCCGCTTTGAATCTTCTCTTACAATTGCACATGTTGCATTTGTTCCGGTAACTTTTTTTAAAAAAAGTCAAAACCCCACGCAGCGTTTTACCTTCTATCATCGTCTTACATACATAACGCTCTTTTAAAAACCGGGGTTATCACCTTTCTGCCTTAATTATCAGACTTTTTAATTGAACCAAGACTCCCCAACAATCATAGCTTGTCCATCAGAAGGTATTCCCGGTTTTTTTCCTGAAATATAAAAAATTTTATATATAGTTTAAGTTGTTCGTTGTTCTTTATTTATTGAAATAAGAAAAATCAGGGAAAAGCAAACATCGTCTATGCCTTCACCAAAGCATTAATATTAAAAATGATAATTTGAGATTGTTTCTCCTTATTTTTCACATATTGTCATTATTTGATCTCAGGGTTTGAGAAAATGGCCGCGAGCTTTTCTGTGTTTAATCACCAAAGTATGAAAAGTTCCCGACAACATTGACCAAATTCAGCTAACCAGCGGCCATTGCCCTGGATCAAATACTGAATGTGTTTTCCCTGTCAAACTTATTTTGCAGTCGGCAGGCTTATATTTGGTCATCCCTGCACAGCCAAATTTAGCCTGTCTTTTTTTTATTGGGTATTTAGGTTAAGAAAAATTAAATGAGAAGAAAGTTACTTAGTATCTTTTTGACCTTTTTAGGGATTTCTTTATTGTTATCATGTTCACGTGATGACGATAAAGATTTCCCTTTTACCCATATCTCGTTAATGCATTTTGAAAATTTCACAGGTCAGGGGCGTGAATTGGTGTTCTACCTCGAAACACTTGAAGAGTTTCCCTGCAGCAATTTCCAAATCAGTACACAGGTAACATTGCTGCGTGATTATGTTGAAATACACGCAAGTAACATTGATATTCCATCATATTGTATTACAGCAATCGGGCCGGCAACAAGAAATCTTATGCTTGGAGATACAAAACAAAACCACGGTTTATTCTCCTTCTGGGTAAATGATCTCAGGCACGATTTCAACCTGATTGTGAATGATGAGTCTATTGATGTGGTTGAAGGATCCTTCTTTGATGATCGTCTGACGTTTGTTCGTGAAAAACTGATGCGTATCCCTGATCATACCGTATGGGGCTATATTGTATCAGATTCCATTGATGAAAAAAATGTTATCCCCGATGAGTTAATGTTCATGTTTGAGGATGCCGGAGCAGAATTGCTGCAACTCAACGAAGGAGACTATCATTATTTTCTTGTTGATGAAGAAGAGTCGGTAATTTTCTTCCCCGGAGAAGATAAAATAGAAGGTTTTGCTATGTTTTTTGAAAAAGATATTGAAATTCTGGCCAATGTGTTTCAGGAATATCTTGACATGTACGATATTAACCACATGACCATAAGATTATTCAATACCAGGGGCGAGAGATTTCTTTTTTAATATTGTATTAAAACTTTTTTGTTAACAATTTTTGATACAATTTATTGAAGTAAAAGTTCATTGAAATAGCGTTTTCTACTATCAAAGGGTTTGTACATTAACAGATTAACCTTTGGCCTGTATTTTGCAACAAAAAATAGGTGCAATAATTTTCTTAATTTTGTTAATGGTTCAACTCCTGATTTCTGGTGGAAAAACTCAAAGATATTGTAAAGGGTTGCCTTGAGAATGACAGGCAAATGCAAAGCACACTGTACAAAATGTTTGCTCCTAAGATGTACGGTTTATGTTTGCGTTATACTGTCAATTCACACGATGCACAGGATATTCTCCAGGAAGGATTTGTAAAGGTTTTTGAAAATCTTGATAAATTCAGGTGGAAAGGCTCTTTCGAAGGATGGATGAAGCGGATATTTGTAAACTTGGCACTGGATAAGTATCGCAGCAAAATGAGCCTTTTATCCCTTGAAGATGCGTCTGAAACCATCGAAATGTCGGATGGTGAGCTTAATGCGCTGGATTCCATTTCAGAGAAGGAAATTTTAAATCTTATCAGGCAATTACCCGATCAGTATCGAATGGTTTTTAACCTTTATGTAATTGAAGGTTATTCTCACAAGGAACTGAGTGATATGCTCAACATCGCTGAGTCAACATCCCGTTCCAATCTTGCGAGAGCAAAAATAATTTTGAAAGAAACATTACAGTTTCATTCACAAAAGATTGATAAAGCTATCTGAATAATGGAAAGGTTTGAAAGAAATATATACGAAAGATTCCATGACTTTGAGGCAGAACCCCCTCAGGAGGTTTGGTATGCGATTGAAGGAAGGTTGGCTAAAAAATCAGGAAGGAAATTTATCTGGTACAGGGTTGCTGCTGCTGTTGCCTTTCTCATTGTAAGCATTGTTTCATTGTGGCTATTGTGGCCCGATATGCAAACATCAGATCCACCAGGTTCATATACCTATGAAACTCCGATTGGTCCCGATCCCATTAACTTCGATGATTATAATTATGCTGATAGATCTATGAATACGGATTTAGAGAAGCCTGCCCGGGTTCTTCCATCAATAATATTGGCCAAAAGTTCAGGTGTTTCAGAAATTATGCCCGAAGCTACCATGTCTGTTACTGTCACACCGGATGTACTTAACATTCTGGAGTATAATAATGAACTTGCATCAGTGGGGTCTTTCACCGGAGAGTTTCTTCGCAGGTCAGATGTGATTGAAAAATTTGCTGATAATGTGCTGAATGCTCAACAGGAAAATATATCAGCCGGTTTGGATATTGAATCAGTTTCCCAAAGCAGCCAATCCGTTCTGGCACTTACAGGTTATCTTGTGCCACAGCAATCTTTCCGCTATCAGCGAAATGCTGCTACCTATCCTTACGAAGCCCTGGAAAGCAATATTTTTAGTTTTGCACTGGGTGTAAGAGTACAATATCGTATTAATGAAAGGTGGAATGTGGAAAGCGGTGTGGGGTATAACCTTATAGGTCAGAAAGTTAATGATATCACCGCATTTAGCCATCCCTCAATGATACCTCTTTATTCAACAAAAGGGGAGCTTATAAATTCTCACCCCCAGAGTATGAGTACTTCTATGGGAGGTATCAATTTTACCGATCAGAGTTTTTACTTTGCTGATATTACTTCTTCAAGAATTTTTACCCTTAAAGGAAGTTATGATGAGAGTAATGTAAATCTGCTGAATAAAACGAGTTCCGGTTTGATTCAACATTTTAAAATCCGGGATTGCAGCTAATTTACTGCTTACAAATAATGTTTATCTGCAGGGAAGTGCATATACAAGGTCAATTGGAGAAAGCACAGGTATTAGCCCAATAAGCTGGTCGGGTATAAGTGGTGTATCATTCGAGTATCCTGTAAGCGATCGTGTAAGGATTTCTTTTGAACCCACTTTTTCAATGTTTTTAACTTCAATGGGTCAGTTTCGTAATCTTACAAGAGATACTTACCCCTATACCTATTCACTGTTTATGGGGGTAAAATACGATCTGTAAAAAATTTCCCGGGTAACTTACATTACTTAAGCCTGCCTACCGGCATCATGTACAAAACTCTTATTTCGGGGTCGATATCCAGTATTTCTTCCACCTCTTCATCGCGGTAAGCTCCGATAACTACCGTTCCCAGATCCATTGCTGCTGCCTGCAGGTGTAAATTTTGCGATGCATGGCCAATTTCATTATACACGTACCTGATGCCCCTTTCACCATATCGATCGGTAGTTCTTTTAAAAACTGCCCCAAAGACAATTACTGCTGCCGATTCTGAAATCATTGACTGGCTATGGGAAGCAAGCACCAATTCTGCCGAAATATCTTTAAGATGAATCAGTTCGAGGGTGTTTTCAAACGGAGAATAATGATAAACACCTTTTGACAACCCATTTACATTGTTGGCAACCACAAACATCTCAAGAGGAAATGTGGCTCCGGCTGATGGTGCTGTTCTGAAACCACGTTCATTTGTTATACCCTGTGCGCTCCATAAAAGCTGTGAAATATCTTTTAGAGAAAGGGCATCATTTGAGTAACTTCTTACAGATCGACGAAGAGTTAATGCTTCTTCTAAGCTAATGTCGCCGTCGGTTATGGGTTTAGGTAATTGAATCATATCTTGCGAATCAAAGTTTTGGTTTGTGTTGCTTAATGTTATTTGTTGATCGGGTTGAGTTGAAATACCTGTAAATGTATTCAGGATAATAAATGCAATTGCGCCCAGAACTATAAAAATTCCGAAAATGTAAATTATTTTTTTCATTTTGACATTAAGTTTTTTGTACTATATTTTTTGTAAAAATAAGCTATTTCAGAGTCAATCCTGCAATCGATTACGGAAGTGTCAAAGTATTGAAATTTAGAATGATTATAAATTGATAAAACCAGGAATTTAAATCTTCTAAAAAAATTACCTTTGCCTGCAAAATCCTTATTAATCAGGCAAACTGACAACTTTTACACTTCAAAAATATCACTAAACTATCATTACTGCTTACAAAATAATAAATATTTCCGATGCACAAAATATCACAACATCCGATCATTCAAATACCGGAAACTGAAAAAACTGAATTTCAATACAATGGGAAAAGAATACAGGGTGAAAAAGGATTTACCATTGCGGCAGCGTTGCACCAGGCCGGATTCCCAATCCACAGTCATAGTTTAAAAAACCGCAGCCGTAGTCTTGAGTGCGGAATAGGTAAGTGTGGAGCATGTGAAATGCTTGTTGATGGTGAGGTAAAAAGAATATGTATTACCCTCGTGGATGGCATAAAAACTGTTGAAGAAATTCCGCATGATTATGTTGCCGAGGCAACCGATTTCAAAAAGTCAAAGCCCACCAATGTATACAAAACCCAGGTAGTTATTATTGGCGCCGGCCCTGCTGGTCTGGCAACCCGTGAAATACTCAATGAGCATGGTGTGAGTAATATTGTTGTTGATAGTAATGGGGAGATAGGTGGCCAGTTTAACATGCAAACCCATCAGTTTTTCTTTTTTGAAAAAGAGAAAAAATATGGCGGTTTGCGTGGGTTTGAGATATCTAAATTGCTTGCAGGTGATAATCATGAAGGCATTATGCTGGATTCAACCGTATGGGATATATTTGAAAAGAACAGGGTGGCAGTTAAAAATTTCAAAACCCAGGATATATATTACATTGATTGCGAATATTTTGTTGTAGCTTCAGGGGCAGTACCCTTTCTGCCCACTTTTCATAATGATGATCTTCCCGGGGTTTATACTGCTGCTGTGATCCAGAAAATGATGAATACCGAGCTAACTTTACTCGGGCAAAACATCCTGACTGTAGGTGCAGGTAATATTGGTTATCTGACGAGTTACCAGCTCACCCAGGCAGGGGCAAAGGTAAAGGCCATCATAGAAGCCCAGTCGCACGAAGGTGGTTTTCCTGTGCAGGCCAACCGGGTTCGCAGGCTTGGCATATCCGTTCTGTTATCTCATTTAATTCTTGAAGCCATACCCAATGATAGAGGTGATGGAATTAAGGCTGCCGTGGTAGCACAAGCAGAAAATTTTAAAGCAATACCCGGAACTGAAAAGCTGATTGAAGGCATTGACGCCATCAATATATGTACCGGTTTGATGCCCGATGATGCCCTTCTGATCAAAGGAAGAGAAATGTTTGGCAGGAAATGCTGGGGTGCAGGTGATGCTGTGCGCATTGGTGAAGGAACCAGTGCCGTTTTAAGAGGAAAGCAGGTGGCATACGAAATTCTTGATGCCATTATGAAGCCATATAATTATGATGATTATTTACTGGTATCAAAAGAATATATTGACTCACAGCAGCATCCGCTAAAGGTGATTGATGAACCTTACATGCCGGAACCCGACAGAATGCAAAAACCGTTTGTTATCATTGATTGTCTTTACGGATTTGCATGTAATCCATGTGCGTTCGCATGTCCTTATGGTGCCATTACAAAATCATCTACAAGTACAATTCCCCAGATTGATTACGAAAAATGTGTGGGTTGTATGGATTGTGTCTATCAGTGTCCCGGGCTGGCCATATTCGGTTATAATATTCAAAAAGGCACCTTTTTCTTACCCATCGAATTTGATATGAAGGAAGGTGAGGAGGTGTTTCTGGTGGATAATGATGCCAATATCCTTGGAGAAGGTTTTATACAGAAGGTGTTGCGTAAGAAAAATCTTACGCATGTTGCACGTATCAAGTCAGAAGATATGAAAGATGAAGATAAGGTAAAAGTGCGAGGGTTTATCATTAAAAGTGATTATCCGGAGAAACTTGAACTAAAGCCCCATAAGGAGTCTTTCATGTCGGATATGTTTATGTGTCACTGCGACGATGTAGAATTTGATGATGTGATGAGGATCATTGGCGATCGTAAATTTATTTCAGTTGAGGAAATAAAACATACCACACACCTGGGCATGGGGCCATGCCGGGGAAAAAGATGCATTCAGCGTTTAAAGCAGAATCTCAGACCCAAAGGAATAAGTCTTATTGGTGGAAGTACTCCTAGAGCACCCATGTCAAACCAGATAAGTCTTGGTGAGCTGTACCCCGCTGAAATTCACGACAGGGTCAATACACATGTGAACACCAGAAAAAGACATGTGATAGAAGTAAAGTCATTTGTGGCTGGTGGTGGAATAGGTGGCAGTTCATTGTTCCGGTTTCTTTCAGAAGCAGGCTACGAACCAACAATGATAAATTATGGTTTTGGAGGTTCGTGGCGAAATATTGCAGGTGGCCGGCCAGTATTCAGTCTGCCTGAGTTAACAGATATTGCCCGGCACAACCTTGAGATCTTTGAAAAACTATCTCACAAGTTTGAGATTGATTTCCGGCTTATAAATTATATAACTTTTGCCCATGATGAACAAATGTACAAAGCCCTGGAAGAATCAATGGCATGGCAAAAGGCAGTAATGTTGAAACCTTCTGAATTCAAATCAGAGATTTCGCCCTATTTTAATGATTCAAACGATAAGTACATTGCCGCCCTTAAAACCAGTGAATGCTGGCAGGCAACCCCGGGTAAGGTTATTGATGCTTTGCGTAAAATTGGTGTAGAAAAAGGAGGTACATTACTTGAAGATACCCGTCTTATTGATGTTGAGAAAAATGGAGAAACGTATAAACTGATCATAAAAACCCATGATGGAGAGTATGTTGAGTACCATACTCCGGTATTTATAAATGCCCTGGGTGCTGAAGGTGATAAATTTGCCAAAGTACTGGGTATCGAAACCGGCTTATATCCGGTGAAACATCAGGCCTTTATTACACGGAGGCTTCCCATGCTGGGGAATAATGACAAACCCCTGGATATGCTTATCGATCGAAGAAATTATAAAGGATTTACAGCTGTTTACGGGCAACAGCTTGGCGAAACAGGGCAGATCATCGGTTGTGCATCCCCGGCTGTTGAACCCTTTGAAACAGATAAGGATGTAAAGATTAACTCCAGAGATTTTGCCGAGATTGTTTCAGAGATATTTGTAGACTGGATCCCCCGTATATCAGCAGTAGGTTTTCAGGCATTATGGGCCGGCTATTATATTGAGCCCCGGATGATTATTGATGTAGAAAAAGGTCTTTTCCTTGGACTTCGCGGACAGGGGTTCATGCTGGCACAATACCTGGCTAAACTTTATGTTGATCAACTCACCGGTAAGGATGTCCCTGATTACTTTAACCGGCTCCGAACAGAAGGTGACGCATTACTTGAAAAGGCATTTAAATAAAATTTTTTGATGCCTGAATTCTGCTGAATATACTTTTGCAGGTGCTTTATGCAAAATACGAATAAATTTTTTATTTTTCTTTAGAAGTTGTATCTTTGCAGCCTTTGAAAAATAAGATAGTACTTTGAAAGCGTTAAAGCCATTTGATATAGCATTTGTAGGTCTTCCCAACGGAGCACATGAATTTTTATTCGACCTGAATGATGAATTTTTTTCATGTTTCAGTGGCTCCGAAATAACCCATGCCGGACTTAATGCCCGACTTATTTTTTACAAGAAGAATAATATGCTTGACCTGGAATTTTTTGTACAGGGAAAAGTTGAATTGGTTTGTGACCGATGTATGGAAAAATACTGGCAGGAGCTTGATGTTCATAAAATGCTGTATATTAAATTTGGCGATAAGCATGAGGAACAAAGTGATGATGTAATCATCATTCCATCAACTGAGAGTCATTTTGATATTTCGCAGTACCTTTATGAGTTTGTAATATTGGGTCTTCCGGCCAAAAGAGTACACCAGGGAGGTAATAAAAAAGAAGATAATTGCGATCCAGAGATTATTGAGCAACTGGATGAATATCTCACTTACGATAAGAACAAAGGAAATAAAAAAGAAAAGGACAGTACATCCACTGATTCACGTTGGGATGCATTAAAAAACCTGAAATTCAATTAACATAGAATAACTTAATATCTGCTTAGATTATGGCACATCCAAAAAGTAAAATCTCTAAAACCCGCAGAGATAAAAGACGTACCCATTATAAAGCAACTGAACCTGCTTTGACAACCTGTTCAAATTGCGGTTCAATGAAGCTTATGCACAGAGTATGCCCTGAGTGTGGTTTTTACAGAGGACAGGTGGCAATTGAAAAGTCTGCAGCCGTATAAGGTTGAGTGATTTAGCCACGTGAGATTTTTCCAGCTCACAAAACAGACTCCTATGAAAATCGGCTTAGACGTAATGGGTGGTGATTTTGCCCCCGATAGCATTTTAAAAGGAGCTATACTTGCTCAGAAAGAACTACCGCAAACCGACCGTATTGTATTGGTCGGGCAGGAAATCATAATTCGGGATAAGCTTAAAGAGTTTCATTCTGATGCATCACTGTTTGACATAGTGCATGCATCTGATGTTATTTCTATGGGTGAACAACCTACCAAAGCTTTTACACAAAAACCCGACTCCAGTATAAGCAAAGGTTTTCGTTTGCTTAAAACCGGTCAGATCGATTCTTTTGCCAGCGCCGGAAATACAGGTGCTATGCTCGTGGGTTCGGTGTATAGCGTAAATGTGGTTCAGGGTATTATCCGCCCTGCTACTACTTCAGTTCTTCCCAAGGAAAATGGAGGTGTGGGTGTGTTGATTGATGTGGGTACCAATCCGGATAGTAAGCCCGATGTGCTTTATCAATTCGGACTGCTCGGATCCATATATGCACAGTTCGTTTTCGGCATTGAAAATCCTAAAGTTGGTCTTCTCAATATTGGTGAAGAAGAAGAGAAAGGTAACCTGTTGAGCCAGTCCGCCTTCCGGTTGATGAAAGATACCCAGGATTATAATTTTATCGGAAATATTGAGAGCCGCGATCTGTTTAATGATAAGGCTGATGTTATTGTTTGTGATGGGTTCACTGGTAATATTGTTCTGAAGCAAGCCGAATCAGTATATCGTATGGTTAAGAAACGGGGGATCAATGATGAGTTTTTTGATCGTATGAACTATGAAAATTATGGCGGTACTCCGATACTCGGAGTAAATGGTACGGTAGTAATTGGCCATGGTATATCCAACGATATAGCGATCAAAAATATGGTAATCCTTTCAAAGGATGTGCATGAAGCCAATGTGGCAGGAAAAATATCTGATACTTTAAGTCGATATACTCAAGACAAAAATATTTAATACCCGAAATAATTTTTCTCTGAAATTTTTCTAACTATCTATATAAATTCAAGCATGACTAAAATCAGGGCAGCAGTTACAGCAATCCATGGCTATGTTCCGGATTATGTTCTTACAAATGCAGAACTTGAAACGATGGTAGATACCACTGATGAATGGATAACTACCCGAACGGGTATCAAAGAAAGAAGAATTCTGAAGGGAGAAGGCAAAGGGACATCGGTTATGGCCACAGAGGCTGTTAAAGGATTGCTTGAGAAACGCGGTATATCTCCTGACGAGGTGGATCTTTTAATTTGCTCAACTGTTACACCTGATATGAAATTTCCGGCAACAGCCAATCTGATCAGTCATAAGGCCGGAATCAAAAATGCCTTTAGTTTTGACACCAATGCTGCCTGTTCTGGCTTTATCTATACCCTGGTAACAGCTGCTCAGTATGTTGAAACAGGCAGATATAAAAAAGTTGTGGTTGTGGGTGCCGATAAAATGTCATCCATAGTTGATTATGCCGATCGTCAGACCTGCGTGATTTTTGGCGATGGGGCCGCTGCAGTGCTTCTCGAGCCTACAACAGAAGAGGTTGGAGTAATGGATCATAAATTTCAGTCAGATGGATGTGGACATATACACCTTCATATGAAAGCAGGCGGATCTGCTTATCCTCCCACCCATGAAAATATTGATGCCCGCGAGCATTACGTGTACCAGGAAGGACAAGCTGTTTATAAGTTTGCTGTTAAAAATATGGCTGATGTGGCTCTTGATGTTATGAACAGGAATAACCTTTCTTCTGAAGATGTAGCCTGGCTTGTGCCCCATCAGGCCAACATGCGTATTATTGAAGCAATTTCCCGCAGAAGCTGCGTTCCTATGGAGAAGGTAATGGTCAATATTCACAAATATGGCAATACAACCAATGCTACCATACCTCTTTGTTTATGGGAATGGGAAAACCAACTGAAAAAAGGTGATAACATCATACTTGCAGCCTTTGGTGGTGGATTTACATGGGGAGCTATCTGGCTTAAGTGGGCTTACTGATAAAACTTTTCCTTTCCTTATTTTTCGGTTAGAATTCAATTAACTGGTTTATAACTCCTACTCGTCTGACGACTTGAAGTCGTCTGACGAGTAACCACACAGTCCCAATTATGGTTTTTGGAAAAACGATTGCCTGTTTCTGACCGTTTTTCTAAAGGATTTAGTATTTTTGAAAACTTATATAAAACCATGGACTTAGAGAAATTACTTTTTGACTTATCAAAAATGTTTGAAGGTCTGAACACTCCTTATTTGTTAACAGGTAGTTTAGCATATAACATATACAGCTTGCCAAGGGCAACACGCGATATCGATGTTATTATTGAGCTATTAGATAAGGACGTACCCGGTTTTATTAAAGCAATTGAAGGCAATTTTTATTTCAATCAAAATACCATATATGAAGAAGTTAAACGGAAAGGAATGTTCAACATTATTCATATGCACAGTACTTATAAGGTTGATCTTATTCTGCGATCCAACGATCCTTTTGAAATAGCAAAATTCCAACGACGTAAATCCATAAATTTGTTTGGCATCAAAATTTATGTCATAACCCTCGAAGATCTTATTATTTCTAAACTCCGCTGGATACAGCAACTTGAAAGTGAATTGCACAAACGTGATATTTTAGCCCTGCTTCAAAACCCGGAAGTTGATTTACAATACATTAGAGAATGGTGTAAAAGGCTGAACTTAAATACTTTTAATCTTCTGACACAATGAGTAAACCCACAACATCATATATGCATGACACCAGCTCCGAAATGCAGGAGCACCAGCATCGGTTAATCATGTCAAAAACTCCGGAAGAGCGATTTATAATGGGGATTGAGATGTCAGAAGCCGGTCGGGAGCTTATGATTGCGGGCATAAAGTACGCAAAACCTGGCCTTAGCGATGAAGAGTACAGGATTGAACTCCTTCGAAAAATGATCCTTTATGATAAGACATTGGAATGGCTTGAAGAGTTGCTTCCCTAAAACAGAGACAATAACTCCTACTCGTCTGACGACTTGAAGTCGTCTGACGAGTAAGAATTGAAG
>CAYXIT010000002.1:47803-50763 GCA_964465275.1 uncultured Bacteroidales bacterium
CTGCTCGTCAGCCTGCCTGGGATCGTCTGACGGGTTAATAGAGAAAGAGCAAAATTTCAAAAATCATAAAAACACCGAATCAAATCGGATAATTCCATAAATTTTCCGGTAAGCCTATTCAAACTCCGATTTTCAAATAATCAGTAAGGAAAATTATTTGGAT
Source organism: uncultured Bacteroidales bacterium (assembly GCA_964465275.1). Lineage (GTDB taxonomy): Bacteria > Bacteroidota > Bacteroidia > Bacteroidales > UBA7960 > SKVR01. The sequence goes on from CAYXIT010000002.1 coordinate 47,967, forward strand.
TTTTTGGTTTTAAAACCAGAATAACTTTTCAGTTTATTTTATTTGATTAATAAACCTCACTCGTCTGACGACTCCAAGTCGTCTGACGAGTATATATTTTTTTCACCGTATCCTTTTTCTCGCCTCCGGCAGTAATTCTTCCTTTACCCATTTAAATCCGGGTTCATACTTCAATGCTTTTTCAAGAGTGGCAACAGCGAGTCTTTCCTGATCAGTATACTGATAACTTCTGGCAAGACCTATAAGGCTGTTAAGATACAACCAGCGGTGATTAGGCTGAAGATCTTTTTCAAATAACTCCACTGCTTTTTTATAAGCATCTCTTGCTTCTTGTTTGCTGCCTCCAAATGTTGAAGGTGTATAAAAACGAGTATTCCCCTTTTCCATCCACGCTGCAGGATTATCGGGATCAGCTTCCAGGGCATTATCTATGGCACTGTAACTCCTGGGTCCAAGCCTTATTGCGCTTAGCGGGCGTAATGAAATTCTGAATCCCAGGAATGCCCCCTGTAAGGCAAAGGCATGAGACTGATAACGTTTATATACAAACAATTTTTCCAGTTCTTCCTCTGACTTGTCAAGGTGGTGTCTGGCTAAATCTTTTTTATCTTCATCGAGACAATAAGGTATAAAGCCATAACGTGCAAGTAAAAGATCGTAAAGCATATCAGGCATGGGAAAACTTTTATAATATGTTTCCATTTCATTAAGAGTTTGTTCCCAGTTATTCATATTGCCTGATACAAACGCGGTATATATCTGACTTTGAAATTCCTGCTGCTTATTTTGCCCGTGAATATGTGTTAAACCGATAGTTAGTACTACCATTAACAGCAGGTTTCTTAAAAACATATTTTTTTTCATACAATAAATTTTACTTTTCTCTTTCCTTAATTACCTGATCAATGTTGCGGCCTTTCCATTGCGTTGCTTTTTTGTTTTGAAGTATCAAGGCTCTGGTTATAACTGCCAGGAATGTAATTTGTTGCAATGGAGCAAGAATGATATTATACAGTACATTTTGTTTACTTGCCAAAGAAATCAATATCCGAAGTGAAATAACCATGATAAAGTAAACTGCCAGATAAATAACTGGTAAGCCTGACAATACAAAAAGAAAGCCAAAAGTTGTAACAAGGCCGAATAATATTGCAAATAACCTGCTTCCTCCGAAAAATTCAAAAACATTTTTTGAAAATCCGTTCAGTGCTTCATCCCAGCTATGATACATTCTGCAACTTGGGTATTTATTGCTGAGAAGGGTTTCTACACGCAACCTTCGGCTTTTCATCAGCCGGAAAATGGCAATGTCTTCAACTTTATGATCCTTAAGAGTTTTATGGTAGCTCTCCCGATGATAAACTTCCGCATCAAAAAACATAAATTGCCCGTTGGCTGCTGCCAGTGACTTTCGGTTCGACAGACGGGTAAGAGCAAGTGGAAGCAAGCTGACCAGGATCCAGTTCATAAGCGGTACAGTAGCTCTTTCAGCAAGACTATACATATCCTGGACAGGGAAAATGGAAAGTAGTGCCAGATTGTTCTTCTGAACATGTGCAAGCGCGTTTTTTATTAAACCGTTTCCAATATTTACATCTGCATCCAGAAAGAGAAGATATTTTCCCCTGGCATGCAATGATAATTTGTAACATGCATGATTTTTCCCCAACCAGTCTATGGGGAGAGGAACTCCTTGTATATACCTGATGTTGCTGTAATGCTCAGAAAGATTTTTAATGATTTTTGCTGTCTGATCTTCAGAAAGATCATCATAAACAAGAATTTCAATGTTTGAATAATCTTGTTTTATCAAACTTTCCAGGATCCGTTGAATATTTTTTTCTTCGTTTCGGGCAGGAATTAAAACTGAAACCAGGGCTTCTTCAGAAGGTTCAATATTTTTCAACCAGGGTTTACCAACATAATTAATCAGGGCAACAACTAACCTTGCGGCAGTAAAAGCAAAAATGAAAATGGCAATCCAGGTCATATATTTCGTATTTGATTTTGAATACAATCCTTATAAAAAACATTGTATTGAGCTTCCAGCTCATCGCAGGTAAAGCCGGATGTTTTTTCCGGACTATACAAGTATTGCCTGAGGATTGGTTTTCTGAAAGATTGATAATCAACAATATTTGCAATCATCAGCACCTGGATGGGATTGTCTTTTTGCAGTAAAATCCGTCCCCAGCCCTTTTCAAAAACGATTGGAAACTGATGTTGCGATTGGATCTCTCCCTGCGGAAAAAGAAGGAAAAAGTTGTCTTTGCTTTGCAGCAGACTACCTGCATATTTAATACTTTGGCTGGCACTTTTACTCTTTCTTTTAATTGAAAATGCCCCGAGCCTGGATAGGAAAAGATTTTTTCGCAGTTGTTCTTCCAGCATCATTACATGAAATTTTCTCCTGAAGAGTTTATTGTTGATATTGAGAACCCAGAACCCGTCCCACCAGCTGATGTGATTACCAATTGCAAGAATGGGCAGACCTTTGTCATTCACATCACCGATGATATCGATACGCTTAAAATTGCGGCGGAAAGCCCAGGACATGTAAATCCCGAAAACCGTTTGAAACCATCGTGTATGTCGGGCTTTGATCATCGGCTAAAATACAATTGATAAATTCAGAATAAGAAAGAATGCCATCTGAACAAAAAAAAGAGTGGGGGCAACCTTATTGCGGTATTTGAGCTTTGCGCTGTAAAATATACTCAGCATGACTACTGATATTGCAAACCATGCAATATAATTCTGGATGGGTATTTTTTCCCCTCCCCAGCTCCACATATCC
>CAYXIT010000002.1:50773-53649 GCA_964465275.1 uncultured Bacteroidales bacterium
GTTTATGGCTGCGGGTTCCATTATTATATCATAAAAGACCATTAATGCTGAGCCCAGCAATATTTTAAGAAGTACAGGTATGCGGAGCTTATTCATTATCAGATATACTGCATAAATAAGCATCAGCCAGTTGAGACCAATTAATGGCGGAGTGCCCATGATTTTAAAACCAAGTGCGCTCCCGTACGAATATTCTCCGAAAACGACACCGGTTAGTACGCCGGCAACTTCCACAAAAAAGCCTGTCAAGGCAATGACTAAAAAGATGATAATGTGTTTTGTTTTCCAATTATCATGCATCCAGAACATTAAACCCATACTAAGCAAGAGTGAGAATGGCATCAGCCAGATAAAAAGATCACGTGTATAAGAAATTGATAGCCCTGCAGCACCGACTCCAAAAAAGATAATGAATATAATCTTAATCCAGGTAGCCCTGGAGTAATCTTTAAACCCTCTTAATACTGCTTCCATCAGAATAGTTTTTAAATGCATATTCAGGGGTTTGCAAATCTATTGAAAACCCACGAATAATTTTGTTGTTTTAAAATAAAATTACAATGATATTAACAGTAAAAACATAAAATGGTTTTTTAAACATGTTGATTTTATGTTTATTTCCGCGGGTTGGTTGAAGGATGGAAAATAAAGATCAGTTACCTGTAACAATCTTTTCCGTGAAGAACCGGAACTTGTTTCTCAACGTTATTAAAAGGATCTGTTGGGGTAAATCGGACACATTAATTGTATGATAGCTCCCGCCTTGCAAGGTATTTATAAGTTCTGAACGGAGCATTCGTCCATGGATATTGTGAATTCTTATTTCATATTCTTCTTTGCTGCTTCGAGGCAATTGTATATGAATATTGCCATTGCTGTAAAAGATATAATACTGATTCTCATGTTCAGCTTGTATTACCAAAGTGTGACTATGATCTTCCGTCCCGTCAAAATCAGTTTGTCTGAGTTTGTAATAATTTAGTCCGTCATAAGGCATATTATCGGTATAGGAATACGATAATACTTCGTTACTGTTTCCTGCACCCTGAATATGAGCTAAGGGATAAAAATCCAGTCCGTTATGTGAACGCAGAACGGTAAAGTAATTGTTGTTGATTTCAGCAGCAGTTTGCCAGTTAAGTTGTACACTTTTTCCTATTAAAAGAGCATCAAAACTTAACAATTCAACAGGCAGAGGGCCAAACTCGCTGTAGGCAATTGCGAAATCTGAAAAAATGTTGATTTGGGAAACCACTACCGTAATGGGATCAAGTCCGCTGCCTGATTGCGTATTATTGTCATGTAAACCGGGAAAGGGAATTTCCCAATCTGATTCACTGTTATTTCTTCTAATAACCGCATGGGTTTCGGGCCTGGCTCCACCATTGGAATGACCGCGTGAAGTGATGGTTAGATCTGCCAGGAATGAATCTATTCCCTGCTGATTAATTGTCCAGAAACCATAGTCGAGCCTTTCGTTGAGCACTGTGCCGTCAATTTCAAGTCCCAGGTTGGTGATGAAAACATCTTCCTCCGATGGATTATCTGCAGTGAAAATTACTGATACTTCAGGGTCTGTTCCTGTGATTTGGGTGAAATTCAGTCGGGCAACTTCAACAAAATCCACAGTGCCCACAGGAAAGATAAAATCATCCGGATCAGTTGCTACTTTGCGGGTTAAGGTTCCTATGATATAGCTGTTTTCAAAATCGGCAGTATTTGCAGCTCCAGGTAAGATGGCATCAGGCGCGGGATGGGTTACAATCAGTTCGTTACTGTTTGTGATAAGTCTGCCCTGATTGAGGTTCAGGGCACCACTGTCAGTGCCGGTAATGGTGAGAGGGTTGGTGAGGGTAACCGTAAGTGATGGATTATCTTTTTCAATCAGGATAGACATTACCTCTGCTGGTAAACCATTACCTGAAACCTGATTTTGTCCTCCAATAAAACCATAATTTGCAATGGGGTTAAAAGAACGTATACTGGTGCGCACATTACCTGCATTTGTTTCAGTCCCGCCAGATTCTGCTGTAATTCCGTTTGGGTCTCCAAATAACAGAGTACTGAAATTTTCCATGCTGAAACTTCCCGGGCCCGTAATTGCGCGATTGGATGCAATCTGGAATGAAGCCCCGTTTTTAATGATAAAAAACCCGTTTTCTTTAATCTGGATATTGCCTGAACCTGAAGTTCTGGACCTTTCTCCTGAAATTTCAATATTGAAATATTCACGGTCTCCGCCTCTAACACTATGGTTTACTGAATTACCTGCAAATTCAATAACTCCTCCTGTCAAATCATAATTACCTCCCATATCGGGAAGCACTCTTGCTCCACTCATCGTAAGTCTGCCGCCGGTCATTGTCAGATTGGTTTCAGTTTCACCAAAGGTGCTTACACCCAGGTCCAGGATTTTTTCATTCCGGATGGCAACGGTACCTGAAATATCGGGCGTGGCACTGGCGGTAACAACTCCGGAACCACTGAACGTAAGATTGTGGTAGGGCTTGCCGCCGCGTAGTTTTTGATTTCCTGCAGCACCCAATTCAATTAAGCCACCTGATATCGTGTATGAACCGGATAACCTGGGTTTGTCAACAGTTTCTCCGATTGATGTAATTAGATACCTGCCTCCACTCATGTGAAGCTCACCGGCACCAGATATTGATCTTGAATTGGTTGATTGAGTTTCAAGAAGTGTTCCTGATTTAATTTCCAGCCTTCCCCCTGCTGCTATTTCTATTATATTGTCCGTTGTTATTCTCAGCTCATTTATATCATTGGATAATTCAACGATGATAATTTTTGCTCCATCATCAAATGGCAATCCGTTACCCGATGATTGATCCCCATTTCCAATATAGTGGTATGTCGCA
>CAYXIT010000002.1:53659-64492 GCA_964465275.1 uncultured Bacteroidales bacterium
TGCTGCCGGTTACCTGCATGTTACCCTGATCTGAACTTTGAGTGATCCCCAAGGGATGCCCGATTTTCAGGCCACCGTTTTCCATCAGTTCAAAAGTGCCGGTTCCTGAAATGATTCTGTCCTGCATATTCAGCATTGCGCCGGGGTCCACCTCCATGCGGTCGTTAACTATAATATCATTCTGCAGTAAAACTTCTCCGCCCGGGTTGCTGATTCTGATGAAAGAAAAGGTTGTATGATCATTGATGCTCTGAATAACAGTACCATTAAAAATTACCTCACGCTGGTTGTGCTCAAAATTACCTCCGCGGTTCCAGTTGCCTTGGATTTGCAGATCGCGGCCACTGGATTCAGAAAGAGTAAGTGTTCCGTTTAAAAACAGGTCGCCTTCAATGATAAGATCCAGGGAGTCAATGCCATTGTCAACCGTGAGAGATGAGTTTTCATCGATGATCAGGTTTCCTCGTATGATAATATCATCGACCCATGCATTGATATTAAGGTCAAGATTTGTTTCAAAACCAATACGAACATTCCAGGGGTTATTCCATTCCTCTGTTCTTTGATAGTTGCCATTGGAACGATAAAAGAGAGTTGAACCTTCCTGTAATTCAGGAGCCCCGTTTGTTTTAATAAAACCTGATTGGATTTCAAGAGTATTTAATATAGAAGACTTTGGAAAACCATCGGTATATGGGCCGAAGGAAATATCATTACCATCCACAACAGCAATATAGAATTGAGACTGACTGCTCCCCTGAATTTCAGTTGCATTTTTGAGAATCACAGAACCATTGCCATGGGAAAATGTTCCATTGTTTTCAAAGAACCCATCTTCTGCAAGGGTCAGGGTATTTTCATTCAGATTCAATGACGAACCTTCTGTTATTAAAATCCCATCAACAGTAAGATCGTTTGTGAGAATCGCATTCTCAGGAAAAGCAATCTGAAGGTTGTTGAAATAAGGTTGTCTTTGATCTCCGGTTGCTAAATTGCTAGCATAAAACCTTACTGCATCCGGCGCAGCATAGATATTGAAAATGTTGTCATAGATTTCGACCCCGTCTCTTCCGGTTCCATAAACCCTTAGCTGTGTTTCGGAGAGCAGTTCAAAATGCAGAGTCATGGCCTGGGTGCCATACTCGCTGAACATAGCGTCTCCATTTATAGTTATGGCAGCCGATCCTCCCATATTGATATTGATCAGTTGAGTGCCTCCGGCACCGCCAGAATAAATGTTAATACCTTTGTTGCCTGTTCCATCAGAGTCCCAGTTTACTCCCCATTGAAAGCTGAAAGTGGCACCTATCGGCAGGGGTTGAAAGAAATTACGGTCGGCATTAACAAAAGCCCCTGAAATTTCAGGATTGGCGAATAGACCAAACGAAGGATCAGAAAGCCCTGAAATACCTGCATCGGATGGATTGCCCAGAAACCATCCTGCAAATCCACTACCTGGGTTCGAATTGAGATTCCACGCTTCAAATCCGAAGCCTCCATTGCTGCCGTTTGTCCAGTTACCTCCATAACCGGCTGCATTATCCTGCGCAATAATTACCTGTGCATGCAGGGTGATGTTGGTAGATAAAAGCCAGCATAAGGATAACCAAAAAAACTTTGTACGATTTCCGGGGTTGGGGAAAAGTAAAAACATCCTTTTTTTCATGATCTGATCAATAATCATAAAAGTTTTGGCGGAATATGCCGCAAACCGGGGAGGATGTTGTCGGATGTTTTATTTAAAGTTAATAAATTTAGTTTTTAAAAACAATGCAAAAATGCATATTATTTCATATTTAATCTCCATTTTTGTTGAAACACTATATTCGGATTTTATGAAATAATTCAGTTATGTGGCTATGTTATTTAGCTACAGATAACAGTTGCTGTTTTTATCTGAAACCAATAGCTGATCTCTTCTATTGTTCCAAAATCATCCTATCTTTGCAGCCTTGATACTTTTACTGAGAATTTAATGTTTAAAAAACTGATCTCCCATTCCTGGCAAATGATGCGGCGTTCCGCATTTTTTGAAAAGAGCATGTTTGCCAAAGGCTTTATCGCTTTTGTGATATTTTTTCTGGTTATGAATCTTTACGGTCTGGGTCGATCCTTGCCGATAATGCTGAACGAACAGTTTCCTGATTTGGCACCGGCAGAGTGGGTATATGGTGCACTTCCCCTGATTATGCTGGGTGATCTTTTTATGCGCTTTTTTATTCAGAAAGTTCCTGCCAGTCATGTAATTCCCTACCTTCATTTACCGGTACCGACCAGTACATTATCGGGCTACCGTATTTTCCGTTCATGGCTGCATCCCATTAACTTTTACCTTTTGTTTTTCTTTTATCCGTTTATTCAGATGACCATTAATCCTGCTACAAGTAGCCAGGAACTTGGGTTGCTGGGTATCTTTCTGCTTGTGGGCATTAATCACAGTATTCTCATGCTGATTCGTACACCCGGGAAAGAAAGCAAATGGCTGGGTTTTCTGCTGTTAATTATTCTGCTTTCCACAGCTGTTGCTTATTATATGATTCCTGAGAAAATAATGCAGGAGTCTTTGAATGTATTTCTGGCCTTTGTATATGCTCGTCCGGTTGCTTTTCTGGTGCCCCTTTCACTGATTGTATTACTGCAGTTTATAGTTTACCGGCAAACGATAAAAAATTTCTATCAACTGTATGAATCGGGAGAAAAAGTTGAAAAGTCTGCCGGACAAAATTATATTGAAAAGTTCCTGGCATCAGTACCTGTATATGGTCCGTATTGGTTGCTGGAGTGGAGATTGCTTTCACGAAACCGGCGAACAAAATCAAGCTTATACACCTTTTTACCGATGGCCATTGCTTGGGCACTTTATGCAGGTTTCCGGATAACAGAGCCCGGACAATCAGGAATGGCCGTTATATATATTCTTATTGCCGGAGGTGTCGGCAGCATGCATCTGCAACATGCATTTTCATGGGAAAGCCATTTCTTTGATTATATCGCCAGCCGTGATCTTCCCATGGAAATATTTGTAAGAGCCAAATATTATTTTTATCTGCTGATAGGAGGTATACAACTTATAGTGGTTAGTATAATACTGTCATTTTTGAATATTGAAATGATGCTTTTTTTTGCGGGAATCAGCCTTTATTCATTGGGAATGGGGTTTTACCTGTATTTGAGGGCAGGAATCAGGCATTCTTCGCGAATGGATCTTCAGGGGAAAGCATCCTTTAATATGGAAGGAATTAGTGGTATGAAGATGCTGATGGGAATGTTGCAGTTTTTTATTATACTTCCTTTGGTAATTATCGGGGCTTTACTGCCTGTTCCACATGGAGAAGCAATGCTTGCGGCAATTACAGGCATTATATTTCTGGCAAACCACCGACGATGGACAAAAAAACTCGGGCAGCGCCTTGATGCCCGCAAGTATATCAACCTTGCTTTATATCGCGAAAAATAGATCATTATGAATATACGAATTCAACGACTTCAAAAACAATATAGCGGACAAACTGTGCTTGATATACCTGAGCTGGATATCGAAAGTGGTGAATTGCTTGGTATTGTGGGGAACAATGGCGCAGGTAAAACAACCTTGTTACGTCTTGGTCTTGATCTTATTGAAGCTACAGAAGGACATATCAGTATTGGAGATGAAAAGGTTAATGAAGCCACTCACTGGAAAAGACATACCGGAAGTTTTCTTGATGAGGGGTTTCTGATCGGTTTTCTTACCCCGGAAGAATATTTCCATTTTAACGGTGAAGTATACGGAATGTCGCCGGGCCAGGTAGATGAAGGGCTGGAACTTTATAAAAGATTTCTGGGCGAAGAAATTCTTGATACCGATAAATACATCAGGCAGCTTTCTACAGGTAACAAACAAAAAGTGGGAATCGTTGCCGCAATGGTTGTTAATCCGTCTGTTCTTATGCTGGACGAACCTTTTAATTTTCTTGATCCCAGCTCTCAGCTTATCATCAGGAATATCCTACGGGAGATAAACCAATCACGAGGAACAACTATGCTGATAAGCAGCCATAATATTAACCACGTGGCCGATATCTGCACGCGTGTCATTTTACTGGAAAAGGGATTAATCATTAAAGATATTCGTCCGGAAGTTAATGGTCGTTTGGATGAAGTGGAAAAATATTTTGCTTCACAGGCTGAGTAAAGGTTAAGGTTAAGCTGAGCGAAAGCGATAAGCGATTCGGGGTTGCGATCTTTTGGATTAAAACTCTTCTGCCACCTGTATTACCTTGTAAACCTTGTCGCCGCGTCTTACCAGCTGAGGGGTTTTTATGGAGCACATTTCGCCTTTGTGGGTAGATTGAACAGTATTAAGGTCAACCCGGATTTCACCGGGCTTCATTTCAAGCACTCCTGTTGTAGGGCCGGTTATATAAATATCATCATCCACTGTCAGTTCGCCGGTTTCCATTTTGATTTCTGCCACCCCCAGTTTAGTAAAGTAATTGGTAACTTTTCCCACATAAACTTTTTTATGGGTGGCCAGGGAACCATATCTTTCGGTCCATTCGCCGAGTTTTCGCCCCAGATAATATCCTTCCCAGAACCCGCGGTTGTAAACTTTTTTAAGCAGCTGCATCCACTTCTCAACTTTTTCGGCTGCAAATGAGCCATCGATGCATGCATCAGCAGCCTCGCGATAAACACGGGTAACAGTTTTAACATACTCAGGCCCCCTGCCACGTCCTTCAATTTTGAATACCTTTACACCTGCTTTAACAATCTTATCAATAAACCCGAGGGTGCAAAGGTCTTTGGGCGACATGATGTATTCATTATCTACTTCAAGTTCAAATTCTCCTTCCTTGTCTTTTACGGTATAGGCTCGCCGGCATAGTTGCAGACATGCGCCGCGATTGGCAGAGTAATTCATATTGTCGAGGCTCAGATAGCATTTGCCACTTACGGCCATGCACAATGCCCCGTGAACGAAAATTTCAATCTGTACCAGGTTGCCCGACGGACCTTTGATCTGATTTTTTTCAATACCTTTAACAATATCTGCAACCTGTGCCAGGCTCAGTTCACGGGCCGTTACCATCACATCAGCATACCGGCTGAAAAACTTTACTGCCTGCAGGTTGGTGATGTTGGTTTGGGTTGACATGTGCACTTCTACATTTTTGCTGCGGGCATATTCTATAACGCTGAGATCGGATGCAATAATGGCAGATATTCCTGCTTGTTTAGCCCTGTCAACGGTGGCTTCCATCTCTTCCATCTCATCATCATAAATGATGGTATTTAAAGTGAGATAGGTTTTGATATTGTGTTTTCCGGCGATTTCAACAATTTGATCCAGATCAGCAAGACTGAAATTCTGCGATGAGCGTGAACGCATATTCAGCTTGCCCACGCCGAAATATACCGAGTTGGCTCCACCTTGGATGGCTGCCATAAGGGATTCGTAAGAACCCACAGGAGACATTATTTCAATGGTATTTGTTTTGTTTGCCATATTTTTGCAGAGGCAATCGTTACAATATGATAGTTTTCTGTTTACTTAAAAACCTGATTGCAAAGGTACAAGCTTTCAATGATTTTTCTGCATGGCCCAAAGCAATGTTGTTTTACAAGACGTAAATTAAATATGTATTGTCAACCAAATTTTCCCGGGCAATGTAATTGTTTTTGTTTTTTTTCGTCAGATAGAATCGTATAGTCAATTGTAGGATAAGTTGGAAAAGGATTTTATAGAAACCATAGAAACCCATCGTGGAATCATTTTCAAGGTGTGCAAGATGTATTGTCCGGTAGATGAAGATTGCGACGATCTTTACCAGGATATAGTTGCACAGCTGTGGAGGGCATGGAAGGGGTTCAGGGGGGAATCTAAAATCTCTACTTGGATTTACCGGATTGCTTTGAATACAGCTATTTCCGGTTTCAGGAAACAAAAGCGGAATCCACTTAACCAATCTGTTACTGCAGATAATCTTAATCTTGCCTATAGTGATGAACGACAGCGTAAAGAAGACATGGAGGTTCTTCAGATGGCCATAAGCAAATTATCGGATGTTGAAAAAGGTATGGTTATGCTTTACCTTGATGATGTTTCTTATGAAGAGATTGCCGGTATCATGGGGATTACCCAGAATAATGTCAGGGTAAAAATGATGAGGATCAGGGAAAAACTGAAAAAGATTGTGGAAATTTATTAATTCTTGATATGGATGAATTAAATCATTTAAAGGATATTTGGCAGCGTTCCTTTGAAAAGGAACCTGAGTCCATTGACCAGGATAAGATCTTTGAGCTTATTAGCAAGAAATCATCCGGTCCCGTTGGAAGGTTAAAAAAGAGCATCAGGATTGAAATAGCTGCAATACTGGTAGCTATACCTCTGCTGGTTGCAATAATGTTTGAGCTTAAAGAAACCTATTTTCTGGTTAATACATCATTGCTGATATTATTGTTTGCCGGTTCAATGGTATATTATTTTGTCAGCCTGCAAAAACTTGAAAAAATATGGAAAAAGAGCCAGTACAATATTCGCAAATCTATTGAAAGCACACTAATGCTGGTGAAATTTTTCAGAAATGTGTATTTCTGGCTTAATATCATTATGTTTCCGTTTGGTATTTATTTTGGATACATAATTGGGTTTGGTTTGGGTTCAGGAGGCCGTAGGGTTACATCTTTACCCTATCTTGAAGATTTACCCTTTTTAATGTCACTTGCACTGGTATGTCTGTTTGTTTTTCTGCTTTTTGTTTTGTTCAGACTATTTCTGAAGTTTTATATGAAAAAGCTATATGATGTGCATATTGAAAAACTTGAGAAACTTCAAAAAGAGCTTTCAGAGTTTGAATAAGTCTTTATTCTTTCTATAAAAAATTTTGTTTATGATCAGATTGTTTATGATTGCATGTGTGCTGTGCGTAAACCCTGGTTTTGCACAGGAGGAGTTCAGGGAGGGATTACTCTGGGAAGTAAGTGGAAATGGACTGAATGAAACATCATACATTTTTGGCACATTGCATGTAATTTGCCCTGATGAATTTGTTGTTTTTCCCGGAGTTGAAGATGCATTGAAAAACTCGGAAAGAGTAATTCTTGAACTTGATATTAGTGATCCACAGGTTATGATAGGCATGCAAATGGGTATGGTTATGAAAAATAACATGGAACTTTCTGATGTACTCAATGAAGATGAATATGCCATTGTAGCGAATTTCTTTGCCGATAGCCTGGGTATGAACATAAGTATGTTTTCAAAAGTACAGCCGTTTTTTCTCATCAGTATGGCTATTCCCCATATGATTCAATGCAATCCTGTGAGCTATGAAAATTACTTTATACAGATGGCTGATACGCTTCAAATTGATCTTGCAGGACTTGAAACACTCCGGGAGCAGCTTAATGTTTTTGATGCACTTACTTATCGGCAGCAGGCGGAAATGTTGCTTGAAACTTTTACTGAATATGGCAGCAAAAGAGAAGAATTCAAGGAAATGCTCATTTATTATCTGTCTTCTGATTTACAATCATTGGAAAAGCTTTTTGATGATCTGGATAATCGTTTTGATGAATTTACCCACAGATTAATTAAGGAAAGGAATGAACGCTGGATAGGCAGGCTTGACAGCCTCATGAATGAGAAATCTTCATTTATTGCAGTAGGTGCCGGTCACCTGCCAGGTGAAAATGGAATTTTAAAGTTGCTTAGGACTCAGGGATATACGATAGAAAGGATTGAATAAATAGAAAACAAACCTTGTTATTATTCTTTTGAATAAAAAAAGCCGCCGGAAAATAACCGGCGGCTTTTTTTTGATTAATGAGTTTTATTCTAGAAAAGATATCTTACACCAAACTGGGCTCTCCATGTTTGATCAAGATCGATAATCTGTCTGTAGGTTTCAGTGGGCAGACCGGTAGTACCACTAACGGTATTCAGGCGATACTCAGGCTGATTGGTTTCAGAGTTTCTGCCGGCATAGTTAAGCAATGAACTTTGCCAAACAGTTTCTCTTACACCCCATTCACTGTTTAGTAGATTCCCGAAGTTAAGGATATCCAGGGTAATCTGAATTTTATGTGTTTCGGGAAGGTAAGGAATCTTAATATCCTGGGCTATGCGAACATCAAAACGATGCAGCCATGGCAACAATGCACCATTGCGTTCTGCAACCTCACCTCTGTGCTTACTCAGGTAACTATCCTGCTCAATATAATCATTCAGAATATTCCACTGTTCGGCAGCAGGTAATATAACTTCACCGTCATCTTCAATGGGTAATAGATTCACTTCACTGGCATCATTCGGAATATACATCAGGCGGGCTGCCCTGTCTCCAAAGTTTCCGGAATATGTATAGCTGAATCTTCCGGCTTCACCACCGGTATAATATACTGAAATGGTAGTAGGAAAGTTTTTGGTAATTTGTGATGTGTTATAAGAAACATAGGATACGATGCGGTTGGGTTGGTCGAACCGACTGTAGCCCATTTCAGGGTTATTACGATCAACAGAAACAACATCGGGCCATAATGAAGCAGCCTGAGAACCTCCTATTAATCCATAGTCGCGACTTACTCCGCGTGTATATGCTAAGCTTGCATAGATTCCATTCATGAAGTCTTTCTGTACCTGTGCGGTTATTGACCAGTAGTAACCTTTGTTGGTATTGGTAAGCATCATAACTTCATTGAAGTTAGGATTCTCTGTATAGCTTGTAAAATAAGGCCTTTGATCAACGCCTGAGAATGTACCGGCAGGTTCTGCCAGGTTAATATTCTGTGCCAGCGGACTGTTGAAGTCTTTTGAATAAATTGCCTCAAGAGTACCTATAAAGTCGAGTGGCAGACGGTAATCAGCAGCAAAATTTGTACGCCATACCTGTGGGAAACGGAAATCAGGATCAGTAATGTTTATATCTCTTGAAACCTGCGCTTCCAGTTCATCGCCCGATGGTTTATAGACGCTCGGGTCTTCCTGAAATCCTTGCCATTCAGGTCTTCCACCTGTTCCCCATTCGTTTTCATCCCAGTATTCATTTCCATCTTCATCTTCACGTAAAACATATCTGTCCCATCCTGTAAGACCACGGGTAACTCCGTTGGCAGAAACCTGATTGGATATCCAAACAAAAGGAATACGACCTGAGAAAAAACCACTACCACCACGCAAACGCAAAGTGTTGTCTCCAAATACATCATAATTAAATGACAAACGTGGAGAAATAAGTGGTTTTACCCCTGGAAGTGTGCTTACATCAGGTGCAATTTTGTTGCTGGGATCACTTGGATCGGTGAAATGTTGTGATGGATCTGCAAATATTTCATCCAATCGTGGATTATTGGGCAGATCGATAGGGAAGAACGGGAAGTCAACACGCAAACCTGCAGTGAAAACAAGATCGCGGCTCACATCAATCTTATCCTGGAAATATACACCAAACTGACCGAAAGCTGTTTGATCAAGTGGCAGATCTCCGGGGCCTTCATACGAATAACTCATGGCAAAACCATCAGGACGTGCGTTAGGATCCTGATTGATCACTACATCCACAAAATTCTGGTAAGAGTTAAACCTGTAAAAAGTATGTGCATTTGGGTTAAATGCATTATCAAAAGTCATGTATTCAAGGTTAAGACCGGCAGTTAATGTGTGCTTACCCATAAACATAGAGAAGTTGTTAGTAATGTTAAAGATATCATTCTGAAGCAAGTTACCAACAGTATACAACTCGTTACCTAATGCAAAGTAATACAAAGGAGTTCCTAGTGGCAGCGGATTACCATCTCCATCAACATCTCCAGGTTTCGCACCATCCCATTCCAATACTTCAATGAATGGGAAAGTTTGTCCGTTGGGAACACTGCGTTTTGGATCTTCAACAAAAGTGAAACCAACGTTTAGGTTATTGGCAAATCGCGTACCGAACACAGAGTTCAATTCAGCCACCAGTGAGTTAACATTATTGTCAACTGAGTAGTTAGCGTTTCTGAAAGTAAGCGCTTCAACATCATAACGGTTGGTATTACGGTACCTTGTAACATTTCTTACACTGTTACCGTTGATTGTTACATCGCGGAAAGCCTGGTAACGGTTATAACGCAAAGATGCACGATGATTGGGGTTAATATTATAGTCGAGCCTGAAATTAAGCCTTAAGGCTTCATTGGCAAAAGGATAGTTTTCATAAGCACCAGTTTCATAACCATAAATATCTCTCATTTGCTCACGCACAAAATCCATAGTTTCAGCCGGAACTCTTGAAACAGTTTGTCCGTCGGGTGGTAAACCCGGGCGGGTTGCAAGACGGTTGTCACCAGGAATTGAAGATTCTTCCTGCTCAACACTTGCGAAGAAGAATAGCTTGTCTTTGATGATAGGACCGCCAACACTTGCACCCAATATCCATGTAAAGGCTTCATCAACAGTAAATTCATCTTCTCCGATTCTGTCTCCTATAAATCTCTCATCACGGAAATATCTGTAAACTGATCCACGGAATTGATTGGTACCACTTTTGGTAATTGCATTCACATTGGCACCGGTAAAACCTCCCTGACGAACATCAAATGGAGCAATGTTAATCTGAATTTCTTCAATAGCATCCAGTGAGATAGGGTTTCCTCCTCCCGGCAGGCTCGAACTCAATCCGAAGTTGTTGTTAAAATTGGCGCCATCAACGGTAAAGTTAGTTGAGCGGCCATCGCCACCAGCAAAGCTCATGCCATTTGCATAAGGCGATACACGGGCAATATCAGAAATACTCCGGTTAAAATACACATAATTGCCATACTGGATTCAATAAAAATATGAAAAACAATACTTATCGGTTCAGTTTCAAC
>CAYXIT010000002.1:64502-87080 GCA_964465275.1 uncultured Bacteroidales bacterium
ATCTGAATTTCTTCAATAGCATCCATACTGATGGGGTTAGTGGCAGCAAACTGGCCTGAACCCAAACCGAAGTTATTGTTGTAAATGTTTCCGTCAACAGTGTAATTGTTAAATCGGCTGTCGCGTCCTGCAAAACTTGATCCATTGCTTAAGGGGCTTAAGCGAATGAAATCTTCAATAGTACGCGAAATGGTAGGCATCTGCTGAACGGTTTCACTGCCAAGATTTGTTGAAGCCCCGGTGCGGTCTGCATTCATTACAGGATCCATAACACCTCTTACAATTACCTCCTGAAGAACAGTGCCTGCCTCAACCATAAGGAAAAGCAGGTTGCGGGTTTCGCCAAGGCTTAGTCTCAGGTCGGTAACTTCATCCGATTCAAAACCTACATATGATACTGTAACAGTATAAGGACCACCGGTCCGAATGTTGGGTAAATTAAAGCGTCCATCTTCACGGGTGGTGGTTCCATAGCGTG
Organism: uncultured Bacteroidales bacterium; assembly: GCA_964465275.1. Taxonomy (GTDB): domain Bacteria; phylum Bacteroidota; class Bacteroidia; order Bacteroidales; family UBA7960; genus SKVR01. The sequence goes on from CAYXIT010000002.1 coordinate 64,981, forward strand.
TACCACTCGGTTCGTGGACGGCAACGACGTTTGCATCGGCCAGAGGCTCATTGCCTACAGTCATTACCATACCCTCAATTGCTGATGTAGTCACACCCTGCGACCATGCATTTTGCTGAATTCCAAGGATCATAAAAAATCCCAGCAACAACAATAAGTGTTTTGTTTGTTTCATTTTTGCTTGATTTAGTGAGTTGAATTGTTTTGACTTTGAGATTTAATTTAAAAATAAAAAGGAATTATATAATTGATTAAGTGAATGTTTATATTGCGTGGGCAAATTTAATGATTGACAGCCAAATTCGGGATCAGGCATTATTTATGAAATTATTAGATTTATGTTAAGTTAAAATTAATTTTGGGGTTGTTTGAATAGCAGGCATAAAAATAATAGCATTTTGCAATTTTTTGATTAGTTGTTTGAAAAGTTTATTCACAAATTTTCAACAAATGCGCAAAGGCCTTTGTAGTGAACGCATTTTTAATGCAATAGCTGCTTTCTTTACTTATAATTATTTAGTAAGCTGTATTCTTTACCAGGTAAACATTGATGGATGTCTTTTAGGGGCAGATGTTGCTTTCCCCTTTTTTAATGTAAATGCAAATGTTGAACCTACTCCCTGGGTGCTTCTTACATTGATTGTTTGATTATGCGCTTCAATTATATGTTTTACAATTGCAAGCCCCAGACCTGAACCACCTTCTCCTTTGATCCTTGTTCGGCTTCTGTCACCACGATAAAATCTTTCAAAAACTCTCGGTAGTTCTTCACGGGGAATACCCATACCACTATCTGTTACTTCTGCCAGTATATTTTCATCCATATCAAAAAAGCTTATTTTGGTGTGGCCGTTTTCCGAACCGTATTTAATGGAGTTGACAATGAGATTTGTTAGCACCTGCTGTACGCGTTCGCGGTCTGCATAAACCATGATTGGCGTATCATAGGTTTGAGCCATATAAAGCCTTATATTTTTACGCGATGCTTTAATTTCGAGAAACTCCATCACCTCTTTAGCGAGTTCAACGATATCAAAATCTGAATATTTAAGCTTGAATTCACCTGCTTCAAATTTTGATATTGCTTCCAGGTCCTGGATAATGGAGATCATCCTGTCAATACTTTTTTCTGTTCTTTCAAGGTATTTTCTGTTGATCTGCGGGTCATCCATGCCTCCGTCAAGCAGGGTTAAAATATATCCCTGGATATTAAAGATAGGTGTTTTGAGCTCATGGGATACGTTCCCAAGGAATTCTCTACGATAGGCTTCAAGTTTTTTCAGATCATCTATTTCGCGGGTTTTGTTTTCAGCCCATTCAAGCACTTCCCTGTTGGCCTGATCAATAGTATCTTTTTTGCTTAGAAGCTCTGTCCTTGGTTTTTTTTGAGATACTTTGAGATTATGAATGGTTTTGTAAATGAGCCGGATTTTTTCGTAAATAAATTTATCGAGGATGTATTTGTAAACGTAATAGGATACCGGAAATATGACTATGTTAGAAAAGAAAAAAACCTTGTAACTCCACGACGTTTCAGTAAGAATTACAATAAGCGAATAAACAAATGAAAAAACCCCAATGATAATCAATGCTGCCAGTAAGGAAAGTTTTTGTGATGTTGAAAAATTCATATTGGACCTCAGGCATCAAATTTATAACCTACTCCTTTTATTGTTTTTATGCACTCAGGTCCAATTTTCTCCCTGAGTTTACGAACGTGCACATCAATAGTACGATCTCCGACAACTACGTTATTACCCCAGACTTTGGCAAATATTTCTTCCCTTGAAAATACCTTATTGGGTTTATTAGCAAGCAAAGTAAGCAATTCAAATTCCTTTTTAGGCAATACTACCTCCTGATCGGCTTTTATTATCAGATATCTCTCTTTATCTATGGTAATATTGCCTGCTTTAATCAGGTTTTCTTTTTCCTGTTCCTGCCCGGCCCATCTTCTTAGCAGGGCTTTCACCTTACTGGTAAGCAATCCCGGTTTGATCGGTTTACTGATATAGTCATCAGCTCCTGCTTCAAAGCCTGCCAGTTGGGAGTAATCTTCACTCCTCGCGGTAAGGAAAATAATAATTGTATCGCTTAGTGATGGGATTTTTCTGAGCTCTGCACAGGTTTCTATGCCATCCATCTCCGGCATCATTACATCCAGAATGATAAGATGAGGTGTAAGCTCTTTGGCCACAGAAATAGCTTCACGGCCATTAGATGCAGTATATACCTGGTATTCTGATCTTTTAAGATTGTAACCGACAAACTCCAGAATATCGGGTTCATCATCTACCAGCAAAATCCTGTAGTCGCTGTTTTTCATGGTTGCAAAGTATTTGAAAATATACAGTTGATGTTGATCCTCGAGGAACTGAGAGAAAAAAGAACAGAAGAAAAATGAATTGAAATATAAATCTTTGTTTTCAAACTTTTATTTATTTTGTTTTTAAAGATTATCATCTCAGACTAAACCAATTTTTTAAAACCAATAGTTGGGTTACGCAAATTTAACCAATATTTTATCCACATTATTTTTTCTATGGGTAAATGCAATTATTGTTTTACAATTTAAAGCTTTGATAACATTAAATTAACCTAAAATTAAAATCAAAACGTGAATCATTTCTAATAAAAGCATTTTTTGTATCAAAATTCTAAAATAGAATTTTTAAGTAACGTTTCAAATAATTTAATCTTAATGAAAACATGATTTTTCAACAAAATTTGTCAATTCGTATATTTTTTTTGGTGGTTTGGCATATTTTTATGTACTTTTGATGTGATAATTAAAAAATTATATTATTGAGATATTGAAGCGGAAATTAGACATTTTTTATATAAGAATATAAAAAATAAGGATTAAATATTAATTGTTTATTACCTGATATAAGGGAAAATTTATAGTTAGCAAATATTCTGTGAAATACTTAAGGCTTAATCAATTCTGATATATATATTTGGTCTTTGTAAAAACCGGGGTACTTTTTTTATTCAAAATACATAAGTTATGGCAAAAATATTAGTATGTGAAGATGACTTTATGATGATCAAGGCCATTGAGCATAAATTGCAACGTGAAGGTTATCAGGTAGTTGTTGCAAATGATGGACGCGCTGCCAGTGAAAAGATAAAATCAGAGGAATTCGATCTTATTATAACCGACCTCCTGATGCCATTTACTGGTGGGCTTGAACTTATTAACATGATAAGAAATGAACTGGGGAAGTCAACTCCTATTATTGTACTTTCAAAAGTAGGAAGTGAGGAAACCATTATTGAAGCATTTAAGCTGGGAGCAGATGACTATCTTACCAAACCTTTTAGTCCCAATGAATTGTCTATCAGGGTTAAAAGGTTTCTGCTTAAACGATAGTGTATATGATTATTATGCATCATTCAGGTTTATCTGGTTTATGAAGAATTTGGCTGAATAATTATTTATCTTTCCCGGGTTACAACTGAGCGGTTATCCCTTGTAAAACAAATGAACTAATGAAAATCAGAAAAAAGCATGCTGTACATCTGGGTCAGATTGGGTTGCCCTTTCTGATTATCTTTTCAATCTTTCTTGCTCCATCCTTAGCAAGCAATGGATATTCGCAAAAAAATCCTGCTAATCCGGATATTACATTCAACAGAGCACGCGAGTTAGCTCACAATAATCTTTATTCGCAAGCCAGGGAACTTTGCGATGATATACTGAATTCTTATCCTGATTATCATGATGCAGCGATACTAAAAGGTAGAACATTTGCCTGGGAAGGGGATTATGATCAGGCTAGAGAAGTTCTAAGTGAAGTGCAACAAATGGCACCCGGAAATAAAGATGCATTATATGCATTAATTGATGTGGAAATTTGGTCGGAGAATTATGATGAGGCTCTTTTATTGCTTGATCTGGCATTAGAGGATCAGCCCAGTAGTACTCATCTACTTTATCGGAAAGCACTTGTTCTGAAAGAATCTGATGATGAAACAGCCGCTGTGGTTATCATTAATCAGTTGCTGGACATGGATCCTACATACAAAGAAGCAAAAGATCTGCTTAAAACCATTGAATCTTCCAAATATCTTAATCATATTGGAATAGGGTACAGGGGTTTTCATTTCCTGGAAACCGGGGCTGAACCCTGGCATTTATTTTATGGCGAAGCAGGAAGAAGAACACAAGCATTTGGTCCTACTGCATTAAGAGCTAATATTGCCAATAAATACGGAATTACAAACTGGCAACTGGAAATAGATGCTTACCCAACCATAAGACCCGGCACCTATCTGTATCTTAACGCAGGTTTTTCCCCAGATAGTGAACTCTTTCCTTTCACCAGATTCGGTTTCGAACTGTTTCAGGGAATCCCTTCATCATGGGAAGCTTCTGCCGGATTCCGGTTATTGAATTTTGACGATAAGGATCTGTTAATACTTACAGGGTCGGTAAGTAAATATTTTAAAAACTATTATTTCTCTTTCAGACCTTATTTTTCTTTTTCATCTGATGGAAATGATCCTAATGGCAGATCTTACTTTTTGACTATGAGGAGATTCTTCAGTTCCAGTGATCATTACTTATCCTTAATGGTTGGTCGTGGATTTTCAGCTGATTTGGACAGACTCATCGGAGGAGATGTTTATGATTTAGGGGGTACTTTGTTTGAAGCTATGTTGCTTTACCAACATAAAATATCAGAGAGATTTCTTTTCAAGACAGGTTTAGGTTATAAGTTGTTTGAATCAGATGTAATTTGGGGAAATCCATTCATTTTTGAAGCCGGGCTCATCTACCGCTTCTGATGAATTTATTTAATAGTATCAATAATTGTAAACTTATGATAATTGCCCGAAATAAATTTATTCCCTTTTTGGTTACGGTTTTATTGATTGCTGGGAGTGGAAGTTTTTCTCAATCTGTTGCAGGTATTTATTTTCCATTGAAAAATGATGTTTTCAACATCAGAATAACATTTTACGATATAGCAAATGCAGCTTCTCAAAAAATACAGGCAAAGGAAATTAATGTCATATTTGCATTCTTCCCGGGTAAGAATTATCAACTTGCACTTAGTCAAAGTCCTTCCGGAAATAATAATAACGTAGAAATAAAAGAGAATATCTGGCAACGTGCCAGATCCATTTACCGTGATGCACCCCTTAAAGTTAAAGCATTACTTGTTATACTGGTTTATCTGCTCTTAAGTCTTATGGTTTTGTTTGTGGTCATTCTTATTAACCGTCAGCTGAAAACCAAAAAGCGCAGAAAGATTAAAGAACTTAAGCAGGAGTATCAGGAGCAGCTTGCTGATTTTCTTTTTAATGATCAGGTGGATACCATTGAGTTTAAAGGTATAAATAACAAATTGAACAGGCAGATTTTTATTGATGAGCTCAGATTTTTACATTCCAATCTTTATGGTGAGACTGCATCAAAACTCAGAGATATGTATTTTAATCTTGAACTCCATAAAGATTCTCTTAGAAAAGTATATAGTAAACGATGGTATTTAAAATCAAAGGGATTTAAAGAAGTTGCTCAGTTGGATGTAAAAGATGCCAATGATTATATTTCAGAGTTTGTTAATGATAAAAACCCAATAATCCGGGTTGAGGCACAGGTTTCTCTTGTAAAACTTTCTGATGAAGATCCTCTTGGATTTCTTGATAGCCTCAAATACACATTATCAGACTGGGAAATGATCAATATTTATGATACCTTAATATATCATCAGATAAAAATAGATTCTTTTGAGCCATGGCTGGAAAATCAAAATTATTCGGTAGTGGTTTTTGCACTGCGCATGATAATGCTTTTTAAGCATATTGATGCCATGCCAAAAGTAAGACAACTTCTTTTTCATGAACATCCCGAAATAAGGCTTGCAGCAATTAAAGCGCTGAAACCAATGGAATCGGAAGAATATATTCCGGATCTTATTCAATTGTTCAGGGATGAAACTTTCAGGCTGTCAGAAATTATCAAACAATACCGGGAAGACGAGAAAAATAAGAAAATACCGCAAAAAAAAGTAAGAAATCTTGACGATTTACTGCCCAGAAAAATTAGGTATGAAATTGTTGACGCCCTTGGTAATGTGGTTTCAGAGAATGAACTTTCTTTCCTTTCTTATGTGGCGAAAGACCCCGACAACTCATTTGCCATCAGAATGCTTGCATTGAAAACTATTTTTTCTGTTCAACCCAGGGGAAATGAAACCCTTGATGAGTTAATGAAAGAAGAAGACATTACTCTCACATCCATCATCACTAATGTAAAACAAACATCCGAGTTATGATAGAATTTTTCAGAACCCTGCAATATATTATTGAAAATGGTATTATAATTTTCACCATTTTCATTTTCGGTTCATATGTTGCATTGGCAATATTTTCAGCGTTATCTATGTTGCAATACATACGTAAAAATTCATATATAGATTACAAGGTTCTTTTATCATCACCGCTAGCACCGTCCATTTCTGTAATTGCTCCGGCCTATAATGAGGGTAAAACAATAATTGATAATATTCGAAGTCTCTTATCACTTCACTACAATGATTTTGAAGTAATAATTGTAAATGATGGCAGCAAGGATGATTCCATGAAGAAAATCATTAAAGCCTATGATCTTGAACCCGTTAATGTGCTTTATGAACAAAAAGTAGTTACCAAAACTGTAAAAGCAGTTTATAAATCGAAGAACAAAGCTTTTAATAAACTGGTGGTCATTGATAAGGAAAATGGAGGCAAAGCAGATGCTTTAAATGCCGGTATCAATTTTTCGCAAAAAGAATATATTTCAGTTGTAGATGTCGATTCAGTTTTGGTGGAAGATGCTCTGCTTATTATGGCTAAGCCCTTTCTGGAGGAAACGGAAAGAAAGATCATTGCTTCGGGTGGAGTAATCCGGATAGCTAACTCATGTAAAATTGAAGAAGGTAGAATTACTGAAGTTAAATTACCTAAAAAATTTATTCCACGTGTTCAGGTGCTGGAGTATACAAGATCATTCCTGATGGGACGAATGGCGTGGAGTAAATTAAACGGTCTGTTACTTGTATCAGGTGCATTTGGGATGTTTAACCGCGAGATTGTTCTTAAAGTTGGAGGATATAATACAAACCTGGTAGGTGAAGATATGGAGCTTATTGTAAGAATGCGCCGGTATATGTCAGAGCAGAAAGAGAAATACCGGGTAATTTATATTCCCGACCCTCTTTGCTGGACTGAGGTGCCCGCATCACTCAAAGTGCTTGGGCGCCAACGCGACCGTTGGACTCGTGGTAATATGGAAAGTCTTTTTATGCACTTTAAGTTGTTCTTCAATCCAAAATATAAAACCCTTGGATTGTTGGGGCATCCATACTGGTTTTTCTTTGAGTGGCTGGCTCCTATTATGGAATTTATTGGCATTATTTACTTCATTATTATTGCCATATTGGGAATTCCCAACTGGCCGTTTTTCTTCCTGCTTTTGAGTGTAATCTATTTATTTGCCGTTACTCTTTCACATTACGCTATTCTTTTCGAAGAATTATCATTTCACCGGTATAACCGAAAACGGGAGGTTATAAAAATGTTATTTACTGCTATGCTTGAGCCCATCTTTTACCATCCTTTTATTCTTATTTTCAGCATCAGGGGAAATTTCAAATATTTCATAGGTGAAAAAACATGGGGAGCCATGGATAGAGTTGGTTTTTCTGATGAGGAGCAGGGAGATGAGGAGGAAGAAACCGAAAAAAATCCAGTGGCTTCAGGAAACAGCAAAGTTGCCTGAAAAGGTATTCAAATTTCATTTCCCAGAAAAAGGCTCTTGAAAAGAGCCTTTTTTTTATTTATATTTCAGTTTGATAGCGAAAATGCTCAGGCATTAAAAAAAATCCATTAGGTTTGCAAAAAAATGATTTTATGATTTCATCTATGACGGGATACGGCAAATCAATTTGTCAGTTCAGGGATAAAACGATCAGGACAGAGATCAGGACCTTGAATAGTAAAAACCTTGATCTTAATATTAAAACCCCTGCTATCTACCGTGAAACAGAAAGTACGTTGCGTAATATGCTTAGCAGCGAATTGGAACGTGGAAAAATAGAACTTGTAATTACGCTCGAAGAAGCCGGCACGCAAACAGGCTGCTATATAAACAAACCACTCCTTGTCAGGTATTACAAAGAGTTGAAAGAGGTTGCAAACGATCTGGGAATAAGTGTATCAGATGACTTTCTGCCTGGTTTGATCCGTCTCCCGGATGTATTAAAATCGCAGACAGAAGAACTGGAAACTGAGGAGTGGAAAATTATTGAAACATCGGTAAAAGAAGCTGTAAACCAGGTAAATGAATACAGGCAGTCTGAAGGACTGCATCTTTTTGAAGATATCCTGAAAAGAGAGAATAAGATCAGGGAACTCCTTGACCTTATTAAACCCTTTGAAAATGAAAGAATACAGAATGTAAAGGATCGTATATACCGCTCTTTAAAAGAAATTGGTGAAAATGTAAAAGCAGATGAGAATCGTTTTGAACAGGAAGTTATTTTTTACCTTGAAAAACTTGATATTACCGAAGAAAAGGTAAGACTCAGAAATCATCTTGACTATTTCAATGAAACGCTTCGCAGTAAAGAAGCGGGGGGTAAAAAACTGGGTTTTATTTCACAGGAAATAGGTCGGGAGATTAATACCTTAGGCAGCAAAGCCAATGATGCAGCGATTCAGAAAATCGTGGTACAAATGAAAGATGAACTGGAAAAAATAAAGGAGCAACTGATGAATGTGCTTTAAAAAGGAGAAGTACCCAAAAATCATTGATTTATAATGGCAGGAAAACTTATAATTTTTTGTGCGCCGTCCGGTTCGGGGAAAACAACAATTCTAAGGGCTGTTTTGCCTGATTTCCCGGAGCTTGAATTTTCTGTTTCGGCTTGCAGCAGGCCTCCAAGGGAAGGTGAGGTGCATGGAAAGGATTATTACTTTCTTTCTAATGAGAAATTTATAAAGAAAATTGATGATGGGCAGTTCCTGGAATGGGAAGAAGTTTACTCGGGTAATTTTTATGGTACACTTATATCAGAAGTAGAAAGAATATGGCGCAAAGGGAAGCATGTCATTTTTGATGTAGATGTCATAGGTGGTTTGAATATTAAAAAGAAATATCCGGAAAGATCTCTATCTATTTTTATTCAGCCACCTTCGCTGGAAGAACTTCATAAGAGACTTGATGAGCGAGGTACCGAAACGCCCGAATCGCTTAAAAAACGCATTAGCAAAGCTGAATATGAATTGGGGTTTGCAGATCAGTTTGATAAAAGAATTGTAAATGATGATTTGGATAAGGCCATCATGGAAGTAAAACAAGCAATCTCTTCCTTTCTTGAATAACAATCATTGGGGTGAAGCATGAATTCTTCAAAGCAAAAAACGGGTTTATTATTCGGTTCTTTTGATCCGGTTCATACCGGGCATCTTATAATTGCCGATTATATGCTTTCTTTGGGTGGCCTTGATGAAATATGGTTTGTAGTTTCACCGCAAAATCCGTTTAAGCAAGAAAAAGAAATAACCGATCAACAAATAAGGAGGGAAATGCTTGAACTGGCTGTTGCCGGTAATCCTGTTTTTAAGGTAAGTGATATTGAATTCAGTATGCCCTCGCCAAATTTTACTTACAATACCCTTAAAGTATTGATGGAGAAGTATTCCGGGAATGAGTTTGTGTTAATTATAGGTACAGATAATCTGGATGCTTTTGACAAGTGGAAAAACTACGAAAGCATTCTTGAAATGATACAGATCTGGGTTTATCCGCGGGTTGGTTATAAAGGTGAACAGTTTGCAACACATCCCTCAGTGCATATGACTGATGCACCTGCAATAGAAATATCGTCATCCATTATCCGCCAATCTTTTTCGCAAGAGAGGCCTTTCAGGTATATGCTGCCCGAAAAGGTTTATGAATACATCAAAAAAAAAGGGCTTTACATTAAATAAAGCCCTTTCGTAACCGGTGTGTTTTATTTACAATCCAAATTCTTTTTTGAGCGTATCAACATAATCAAGCTTTTCCCAGGCAAAGAATTCTACATTTTTAAAATATTTTTCTTCACCATTAGAAAGTTCTTTACGGGTATCCTTATCCTGGTATTTTACTTCAACTTCCTTTGTAAAGGGTGTTCTGCCGAAGTGGCCATAAGTACAAGTGGGAAGGAATACAGGATTTTTAAGCCCAAATCGTTTTATTATTGCGTAGGGGCGCAAATCAAAGATGCCTTTGATCTTTGCGGCAATTTCCACATCTGTCATATTTACTTTTGCGGTGCCATATGTATTGACATATAAGCCCACAGGTTCAGCCACTCCTATAGCGTAAGCAACTTGTACCAAAACTTCATCGGCAATACCGGAAGCTACCATATTCTTTGCAATATGACGGGTAGCATAAGCAGCAGATCTGTCAACTTTGCTTGGGTCTTTTCCTGAGAAAGCTCCACCTCCATGGGCACCCTTGCCTCCATAAGTATCAACAATAATTTTTCTGCCTGTAACACCACTATCACCATGCGGTCCGCCAATTACAAATTTTCCTGTCGGATTAACCAAAAGACGGAATCCATTTGTGAAAAGTGGCCTTATGCGATCGGGAAGAATATCAGCAGCGCGTGGTATTACAAATTTTTCAATATCGCTTTTAATTATTTGCTGCATCTCCAGTTCTGCCTTTATTTTTTCTTCTCTCGATTTACCGGCAGGCAGCACAAATTCATCGTGTTGTGTTGATACCACGATGTTATCGATTCTTACCGGCTGGTGATTATCATCATACTCAACTGTAACCTGCGCTTTCGAATCGGGGCGAAGGTAGGGCATAAGCTTCCCTTCCTTACGAATGGCAGCAAGTTCCTGCAGTAAAATGTGCGAAAGATCAAGCGGTAAAGGCATATACTCGTCGGTTTCGCGTGAAGCATAACCGAACATCATTCCCTGGTCACCAGCTCCCTGTTCATCTTCTTTTTCGCGCTCAACACCCTGATTGATATCGGGCGATTGCTCGTGGATGGCAGAAACCACTCCGCATGATTCTGCTTCAAATTTGTATGCCGAATTGGTATAACCTATATCTTTTAAAACATCTCTTACAATGTTTTGTATATCAACCCAGGCTTTGGTTTTAACTTCACCCGCGCAAACAACCAAACCGGTGGTTACAAGGGTTTCACAAGCTACTTTTGATTCGGGATCCTGCCTGAGAAATTCATCAAGCAATGCATCTGATATCTGATCTGAAACTTTATCAGGGTGTCCTTCTGAAACGGACTCGGAGGTAAATAAATAACCCATGTTCTTATATTAGAGTAAACAATAACAATTTTTTAGCGCTGCAAATGTACACATAAAAATTATTTTTAATTGCCCTATGTGTTAAAAGTGAGCTTGCGGAATACCTGTTCAACAGTTTGATCTTCATATCCCATAGATAGTAAAATCCAGTTTTTTTCAACTGCGAGTTTAAACACCCGGGCACGCAAATCTTCATCGCTGTTTACAAAGATTCTTACGGTAGTTTCGTTTTCCTTTTGCACTTCCACAACTCCTTTAATGTCTTTGATTTGCTCAAAATTTACGGGCTGGTTAAATTCAGCTTTTATAATCCGGTTGGTGAGATTCAGAAGTTGAAGTTCGCGGGTTGGTGCATCGGCAACTATTTTTCCCCGGTTAATGATCACAACACGATCGCATACTGCTTCTACCTCCTGCATAATATGCGTAGAAAGCAGTATGGTTTTTTGTTTTCCTACTTCACGAACCAGGTTGCGGATCTCTGCCAGTTGATTGGGGTCAAGGCCCGAGGTGGGTTCATCAAGTATAAGTACTTCAGGATCATGAATGAGGGCCTGTGCAATACCAACCCTTTGACGGTATCCTTTTGACAATGCCCCGATTTTTTTATGATGTTCCAGTTCAAGCCCGGTTTGTTCAATCATTTCTTTTACACGTTGTTTTGAACGGTTACCCAGCTTATGTATACCTGCAACAAACTCAAGGTATTCGCGCACATACATATCAGGGTAAAGAGGATTATTCTCGGGCAGGTATCCCACAACACGCCTTACCTTAAGTGATTCCGATAATACATCATGCCCAAAAACTTTTACTTCTCCTTCGTTTGGTGGTAAATAACAGGTAATAATTTTCATCATTGTACTTTTACCAGCCCCATTAGGCCCAAGCAATGCAACCACCTCACCTTTATTAACCTCTATGGATACATCATCAAGGGCCTTTTGTTCTCCATATTTTTTTGTAACATTTTTGATCAGAATCGACATAAAGTTTCTGGTTTTAAGGGATATATCTTTACCGGTTAAGGCGCGAAGGTAGCAATTTTTATTTTTTTTCTGCAGTCAAAAGATCAAGAATGAGATTTGTACGTGCAGCGCTGGTAGCATCACCCGGGCATTTTCCTTCACCGGTGAGTTCATTTACCATTGTTCGGATAAAATTCAATTGTACATGCTGCGGCTTCCCATATTTATAGTAATTCGACTTGTTACCGGCAACAAGTTTTACAGGTGTAAATCCAAAACATGAAAATTCAACCCTGCCTTTTTCTCCATAAATGATCATCTTATCTTCTTTCATATGACCGGGAGCAGCAAAATCCCAGAGTCCATCTCCGGTAGCTCCGCTTTCGCAGATAAATCCTGCAGAAATAAAGTCTTCCGGCTCATATAGTTTTCTTCTGTTGTAAGCCAGTGAAGAAACTTTCTTAATAGGGCCAAGAATAAAATCAATAACATCAAGTTGATGGCAACCCAGGTCAAAAATATAACCTCCGCCTGATATTTCAGGAATAACACGCCAGGGCAAAGGTTTTTTATAGTCATCCGGATGCGGCGGAGCAAAAAACCTGATGGAAAAATGTACAGGATCTCCTATCAACCCCGATCGGATAATTTCTTTTACCTTTCTGAAACCCGGTAAGCCTCTCCGGTAATAAGCCACAAACAGGGGCATACGGGTTTCTTCAGATACCCTGATCATTTCAAGGCATTCCTCATAACTGGTTGCCATCGGCTTTTCAACATATACTGCTTTACCTGCCCGCATAGCCTGTATGGCATATTCCGCATGTGATCCCGGAGGGGTGGCAACATATACAGCATTAACTTCAGGATCATCAATCAACTGATCGGCTTTATTGTACCAGCGCGGAACATTGTGGCGCATGGCATAGTCTTTTGCCTTTAATTCATCGCGACGCATTACAGCTACCAATGTTGAATTCTTTACTTTATTAAATGCCGGTCCGCTTTTTATTTCGGTAACATCCCCGCAGCCTATAATTCCCCATTTTATCATACGAGTAGAATTTGGTGTTTAGTTTATTATCGATTCCAGTTGTTTAGTTCAAAAAACAAGTTCTAAGTTAGTCATTTCCTTTTTTATCACTTGATTGGGTTTGATTTGTTCTTTCTCCGATATTTTTTCTAATTTTATTTTTTTGTAAAAGTAAAAAAGAAAGCTATTGAAAGGTGTAATTGTTAAATCTACCGGAAGCTGGTACAAGGTGTTGGCTGAAGATAATAATACGTATGACTGCCGGCTCCGTGGGAAATTTAAAATTGAAGGAAGCAGAGCAACTAATCCTGTAGCGGTTGGAGATAAGGTTATTCTATCGCTTGAAGAAGATGGAAAAACCGGCATCATCAGGGAACTTCCCGATCGCAAAAATCATATCATACGCAAATCGACCAATTTAAGCAAAAAAAGCCAGGTAATTGCGGCCAATCTGGATCAGGCAGTTCTTATTGCAACTCTTTATGTGCCCCGCACATCTACTGCCCTGTGGATGAGCGGATCAGACTATGAGAAAATGTTGTGGTGGGATTCCAAACCCGGTATTGCACCCGAAGAAACCGGGCAGTTTGTCCTGGTAAAAAGTACTGATGACGGACTAACCTGGTCCGATCCTATCAATATTACCGAACAGATCAAAGACCCCGAGTGGCAACTTTTACTTGCAGGCCCCGGAATGGGAATTACACTTGACGAAGGTACACTCATCTTCGCCGGTCAGTTTAAAGAAGATATCGGTGCACAGGCTTTTGATGGAGGACAATATTCCAGCCATTCAACCATCGTTTATAGTAAAGATGGCGGAGAAACATGGCAAATCGGAACCGGCGCTAAGCCTAATACTACAGAAGCACAGGTGGTAGAACTGGCCGATGGTGGACTGATGCTCAACATGCGCGACGACCTTAACCGCCGTGTGAAAGATGAAACCAACGGTCGTGCCGTTTCAGTTACATATGATATGGGCGAAACCTGGGTAACACATCCAACATCTAACTCAGCTCTGCCCGAACCCAATTGTATGGCCAGTCTGATTGGTCATAATATGCAGGTCGATGGTCAGATGCAGCAGGTGCTTTTCTTTTCCAATCCTAACGACAAGCATAGCAGAGTTAATATGACCATTAAAGCCAGCCTCGATGACGGTAATACCTGGCCCGAAATGAACCAGGTACTGCTTAATGAAACTCCCGGTTTCGGGTATTCCTGTATGACCATGGTAGATGACAATACCGTTGGCATCCTTTACGAAGGTGTTAAGGAGTTATTTTTTCAGAAGATTCAGGTTTCAGAGATTTTGAGAGATTATTGATATGTTGCATAAAATAAAGATGTAAGCATTCAGTCGAAATGATATTTTTGATAGAGGGAATGATAGATAATGGAGTAGCCTAATTTATAATCAGTCTGAACTTTTATTTGGATATCTTTGAATCGGTAGAGTCTTCATGCCGAAGGCATAAGGGATTTTGAGTACTCCCTGAAAAAGCACAATGTATGATGAAAAGTTTAAAAAAGTATGTACTGCCCGGCATAGGACTTGCCGGCGGATTGTTCTCCCATTCCTGCAGCACGGATGGCAGAACCGATGGAAACGATCAACCCCTTGTTCCCAATATCATTTACATTCTTGCTGATGACCTAGGCTACGGCGAACTGGGCGTTTACGGCCAGCAAAAGATTGAAACCCCCAATATTGATGCCCTGGCCAATGCCGGGATGATCTTTACCCGGCATTACACCGGTGCACCGGTTTCCGCACCTGCAAGAAATGTTATGCTTACAGGCCTTCACACCGGTAACTCCCAGATCAGAGGGAACCATGAATGGGGCGAAAGAGGCAATGTGAGAAGTTACCTTGCCATGCTGGCCGATTCAACCCTTGAGGGACAGCATCCCATGGCCCAAGGTACCATTACCTTAGCGCATTTGCTGCAGGATGCCGGTTATAATACTGCCTTGATCGGGAAATGGGGTCTGGGCGCACCACATACCAACAGTGTCCCCAATAAAATGGGGTTCGATTATTTTATGGGATATAATTGTCAGCGGCAGGCACACACTTATTATCCTGTGTATTTGTATGAAAACTTCAACAGGGTTTATCTGAATAATGATACCGTTGCACCTCATACCAGACTTCCAGAAGAGGCCGATCCGTATGATCCCGCTTCATATGCACCCTATAACCTTACCGACTATGCCTGCGATGTGATGTTTGATGCCATGTCCCGGCATTTGAAGGAGGTCAGTCCGCACAAAACCGGCAAACCCTTTTTCCTTTACTGGGCAACACCCATTCCGCATGTTCCTTTGCAGGCACCGCAGCGCTGGGTGGATTATTATGCGGAGAAATTTGGCGATGAGGAACCTTACCTGGGGCAGCATGGCTATTTTCCGCATCGCTACCCCAGGGCAGCCTATGCAGCCATGGTTTCTTATCTCGACGAAAGGGTGGGGCAACTGATACAGCAACTGAAGGATATGGGAGTTTACGAAAATACACTGATTGTCTTTACATCCGATAACGGACCATCATTCAGCGGTGGCGCCGACTCGCCCTGGTTCGACAGCAACAAGCCTTTCAAAAACGAATATGGCTGGAGTAAAGGATTTCTCTATGAAGGGGGGATCAGGGTGCCCATGATCGCCACCTGGCCGGGTGTAATTGAAGCGGGCTCTGTTACAGATCATGTTTCTGCATTCTGGGATGTGCTGCCCACCTTCTGCGAAATTGCAAATGCACAAGTTACAGTGGAAACTGATGGTATCAGCTTCCTGCCGGCATTGCAGGGAAAACCACAGCCTGAACATGAATTCCTTTACTGGGAATTGCATGAATATCAAGGACAACAAGCGGTAAGGATGGGCAACTGGAAAGCCATCCGCAAAAATATTTTCGGAGGAAATATGGAAATTGAACTGTATGACCTGGAAAATGACATTCAGGAACAAAATAATCTGGCAGCAAAATACCCTGAACTGGTTTCACAAATGGAAAGAATAATGCGGGAGTCGCACAAACCGGCGGAAATTGAAAAGTTTAACTTCAGTTTTAAGTAAAAGATAAGCATGAACAAACCTATTTTCTTAACCCTTTGTGCAACCGCAGGAGCCATGCAAGGCTGCAGCGGGGTTACAGAAAAAAAATCCACTTTACCCAACGTCATCATCATTTATAGCGATGACGTGGGTTATAGTGATGTGGGCGTTTACGATGGCAGGATTCCCACGCCCAATATTGACAGGCTGGCGCAAAACGGACTTATGTTTACCAACGCCTATGCCCCGGCTGCGACCTGCACGCCTTCAAGATTTTCGCTATTGACTGGTGAGTATGCCTGGCGGGCACCCGGCCGTAATGTGGCCAATGCCGACCTGCCGGCCCTCATCCAGCCGGGAAAGGAAACCTGGCCGTCGGTAATGAAAAGGGCTGGCTATGCGACTTCGGTAGTTGGAAAGTGGCATTTGGGATTTGGCGAAGGTAATGTAACCGATTGGAATGGAAAGATCACTCCAGGTCCTTTGGAAATAGGCTTTGACTATGCATGGATCATACCCTCTACCAACGACAGGGTGCCAACAGTTTATGTTGAGAATCACTTTGTGGTAAATCTTGATCCTGACGACCCTATCGAAGTAGACTTTCAGAAAAGAATAGGAGACAGGCCCACCGGTTACGATAATCCGGAACTGCTGAAAATGATGTACACCGTTGGACACAATCAGTCCATCACCAACGGAATCAGCCGCATCGGATACATGAAAGGGGGAGAGGCCGCCCTTTGGCGCGATGAAGATATTGCCGATGTGCTGGTTGAAAAAGCCGTGGAATTTATTGACCGGCAGGACGGCACTCCATTCTTTATGTATTTTAATCCCGTAGATATCCATGTGCCCCGCATTGTGCATGAGCGTTTTCAGGGAATTACCCCTTATGGTCCGCGTGGCGATATGATAGTGCAGCTCGACTGGACCGTTGGAGCGCTTGTGGAAGCCCTTGAAGAACGCAATTTACTTGAAAATACAATCATCATTTTTACATCCGACAACGGACCGGTGCTTGATGATGGCTATGCCGATTTTGCCGCAGAAATGCTTGGCGATCATAATCCGTTTGCCCATTTCAGGGGTGGCAAATACAGCGCACTGGAAGCCGGAACCCGTGTTCCAATGATTGTCCAATGGCCTGCTAAAATAGAGGGAGGAAGAGTATCTGATGCCTTGTTTTCGCATCTTGACTTTCTGGCTTCTTTTGCAGGGTTTCTGGGGCAGGAATTTAACATAGAACAGGCTATGGATAGCCAGGATCATTGGCTAACATTGATCGGGACGAAAGAAACAGGACGTCGGAGTGTAGTTCAGCAGGCCATCATGGGTGTACTGGCTTATGTGCGTGATGATGGTTACAAATACATTGCCCCCGGACCATCTACCCGATTTGTGCCCTGGGCTATGGAGATTGAAACCGGATTCAAACAGGAAGATCAGTTATATAACATTTTTGAAGACCCATGTGAACTGATAAATCTTGTTGAACAAAAACCTGAAATCCTTCTGGAATTGAAAGAAGAGTTGCAAAAAGTAATTAATCAATAAACCCATTAATCTAATTATAGATGAGAAACGCAGTTGTAGGTTCGGCCTTGTTGACAGGACTTTTATCGTGCACACAGCAAGGAAATGAAACAAAAATAAATCCCCCGAACATTATCCTTGTTTATTTGGATGATATGGGTTATGGTGATCTGGGACGCACAGGTGCATTGGGCTATACGACCCCCCATCTTGATCAAATGGCCAGCGAAGGTCTTTTCTTTACCCATTTTTATGCACCCCAGGCGGTTTGCAGCGCTTCAAGAGCCGGTCTTTTAACAGGTTGTTATCCCAACAGGCTGGGTATAGCATGGGCTTTTGACCATATGTCTATGACAGGTTTAAACCCTGAAGAAATGACCATCGCTTCCATGCTGAAGCAAAAGGATTATGTCACAGCTGTATATGGAAAGTGGCACCTTGGCCATCATAAGGAGTTTCTGCCACTCAATCATGGGTTTGATGAATATTACGGAATTCCCTATTCCAATGATATGTGGCCCTTTCACCCAAACGCACCTGAATACTATCCACCGCTCCCGCTTATAGAAGGCGATAGCGTTATTGCAACCAATCCTGATCAAAGGTATTTTACCCGCGATTTTACCCTTCGAACCATTGATTTTGTAAAACGCCATCAGGATCAACCCTTCTTTGTTTACCTTGCCCACCCCATGCCCCATGTGCCTTTGTTCGTTTCAGAAGATTTTGATGGAAAATCAGAACAGGGCCTTTACGGAGATGTGATGATGGAGCTGGACTGGAGTATGGGTATCATTCTTGAAACGCTCAGAGATCTGAACCTTGAAAAAAATACTCTGGTGATTTTTACATCCGACAACGGCCCCTGGCATGTTTTTAATACCCATGGAGGAACCGCCGGATTGCTCCGTGGCGCAAAAGGCGGAACTTTTGAAGGAGGCCAGCGCGTCCCGGCCATCATGTGGTGGCCCGGCACCATTCAACCCGGGCTGGTTTGTAACCGCCTAGCAGCCAGCATCGATGTTTTACCTACCATTGCTGAATTGACCGGTGCCCCGCTTCCTGAAAAAAAGATTGACGGTGTTAGTCTTGTACTGCTGCTTATGGGTGATATGGATGCCAATCCACGCAATGAGTTTTTGTATTATTACCGCCGCAACAGCCTGCAGGCAGTTAGAAGTGGCAACTGGAAACTTGTTTTTGAGCATCCGGGCCGCACCTACGAAGGGTTTTTACCCGGCGATGACGGCATACCCGGAGGCGCAAACGAGAATTTCCTGTTTCCCAAAGCGTTGTATGATTTGCGAAGAGATCCGGCTGAAGTTTATAATGTTATGGAAAAATATCCGGAAATTGTAAAACAATTGGAAGAGATTGCTGACCGGGCACGCTATGATCTGGGTGATGACATCAGAGGAATAGAAGGCAAAAATCGCCGTGAGCCGGGACGGATTTCAGACGAAGAACCCGCAAACCCATAAACAACACCAAAGGGATAATATAATTATAGAAATAAAATCAGGTTGATTAAACCCATTATCATGAACAAATACCTAATCCCCGGCCTGGCTCTGCTTACGGGCATGGGCTGCAGGCAAGCACAGGAATCAAGGCCTGAGCAACCCAACATCATCTTTATTTTTACAGATGATCATTCGTTTCAAACCCTGAGCGCTTACGATAACCGCTACATTGAAACTCCCAACCTCGATCGTATTGCTAGGGATGGATTACTCTTTGCCAACAGCTTTGTATCCAATTCCATTAGTGCGCCCAGTCGTGCCACATTGCTCACAGGAAAACACAGCCATGCCAACGGTCAGCTTACTAATGGTGATATTTTCGACGGGAGTCAGCAAACCTTTCCCAAGCTGTTGCAGGAAAATGGTTACCAGACAGCCCTTATCGGCAAGTGGCACCTGCAAAGTGACCCGACGGGCTTTGACTACTGGAACATACTGCCAGGGCAGGGGAATTATTACAACCCGGATTTTATTGAGATGGGAATCCGCAAACGATACGAAGGTTATGTTACAAACCTTGTTACAGATTTTAGTATCGACTGGCTGAATCATCAGCGCAAACCAGATAAGCCCTTCCTGCTTATGGTGAACCACAAAACTATACACCGCAACTGGATGCCTGATACAACACATCTGAATGAATTTAAAAACACAAATTTTCCGGTACCCGAAACCTTTTACGATGATTATGTGGGTCGAAAGGCAGCAGCTGAACAGCAAATGAGTATCCTTACTGAAGATATGGATCTTGTTTACGATTTGAAGATGGCCGATACGGATAATGAAATTCAAACCAGGCTCGGACAATGGTACCGGGAGAATCAGGGAGAGTATGGCCGCATGACTACCGGGCAACGCTCACGATGGGATGCCCATTATGTGCCCATCATTGAAGATTTCAAAGCAGCAAATCTCACGGGAAATGAACTGAGCGAATGGAAATTCCAGCGGTATATGCAGGATTACCTGGCATGCGTGCGTTCACTGGACGAGAATGTGGGACGGTTGCTGAATCACCTTGAAGAAGAGGGCCTGCTGAATAATACACTGGTCGTCTATACTTCCGACCAGGGATTTTATATGGGTGAGCATGGCTGGTTCGATAAGCGGTTTATGTACGAAGAATCTTTCAGAACACCGCTTCTGATTTTACCACCCAAAGGTTTTCAGCGCAGGGGAAGGGTTGAGGAACTGGTACAGAATATTGACCATGCTCCTACACTGCTCGATATTGCCGGGGTTAAAGTACCCGACGATATGCACGGCCGTTCTCTTGTTCCCCTTATGGAGAGAAATATGAAAGACAATTGGCGCGAAGCTCTCTATTACCATTACTATGAGTTTCCAGCCGTGCATTCGGTAAAACGGCACTTTGGCATTCACGACGGACGCTACAAACTCATCAGGTTTTATTACGATATTGATGAATGGGAGTTTTACGATCTCGAAAAGGATCCCCACGAAATCAATAACGTTTACGGACATCCTGATTATGCCGGTATCATTGAAGCTATGAAGGATGACCTCAGGGATCTGATGATTTATTATGATGATGAACTGGCATTGGAGATAATGGATGGACAAGTTTACAGTCAGGTCAAAATTAATATCGTAACAACCGATGATGCCCTTGTTGTAAATATGGAATCAGATATTGAGGGTGCGGATATTTACTTTACACTTGATGGCTCAGAACCCAACCTGGGTTCACAGAAATATTCAGAATCTTTTAAGTTAGACCGAAGTGTTCACATAAAGGCCATCGCAGCCAGGGATGGAGAATTACTGGGACAACTGGCCAGGCAACCCATTGTGCATCATAAAGCCAGCGGCAGAAATGTTGAATACGAATATCCGATTCATCCTAATTATACTGCACGGGGTTCGTTTACCCTTACGGACGGTATCAGGGGAGGCACACTGCTGCGCCCGGGTTGGCATGGCTTTAACGGAACTGATATGGTAGCATTTATTGACCTGGGTGAAGAAAAAAACTTGCAAGGCGTTTCGGTTGGTGCAATGCAACGGCAGGTTGACTGGGTTTTTCTTCCTCAATGGGTACAAATTGAAGTTTCAAATGATGGAGAAAACTACCGTAATGCAGGCCGGCAGGAACCCCCGGAAGTCACTGATATACTTCAGGTGGTTGATATTAAAATGAGCCTTGACAATGTGAACGCGCGCTTCCTGAAAGTGACTGCCCGTAATTTTGGTGTTATTCCATCCGGACATCCCGGAGAAGGTAACCCGTCCTGGTTATTTGTGGATGAAATTATTATCGAATAGTTTTAACCCGACAATAGTGATCTTTATTATTTTAAAAAGATTGCCTAAATCGTTTTAGTTTTCTATTTTTGTTGCAATAAATGGAGCCATGTAACTTCAAACTGCTTAATTACTCTTCTTAACATAAACACAAAACAAATGAAATTCAGGCATTTTTTACTCGTCTTCCTTTTGCCCCTTATGGCCTGCCAGGAAGAAACCCGTGAATTGAATGATTTAACCGGATACGTTGATCCGATGATCGGTACCGATGCGCATGGTCATACTTTTCCGGGGCCAACCAGTCCTTTTGGTATGGTGCAGCTGAGTCCCGATACAGGCATAGAAGGCTGGGACTGGTGCAGTGGATATCACTATTCC
>CAYXIT010000002.1:87135-98444 GCA_964465275.1 uncultured Bacteroidales bacterium
GTGGTACTGGCGGTGCCGACCTGGGAGATATCATGATCATGCCTTTTACAGGAATCCGTCATTGGTTTTCAGGAACTAAGGAAGACCCGGATTCAGGTTATCGCTCACGATTCTCACACGATGAAGAAGAAGCAACAGCAGGATACTATTCAGTTCTCCTAAAGGATTACCAGATTCAGGCTGAACTTACAGTTACCCCACGTACCGGTATTCATCGCTACCGCTTTCTGGAAGATGATGTGGCTTCCATAATAATCGATCTCAAGCACGGCATTTCAAGTCAGCCCAAGGCAGGTTATATTGAAATCACCGGCGAAAATGAAATTCGCGGACTGAGGGCCTCACAGGGTTGGGCCGCCGATCAGCAGGTGTATTTTGTGGCGCGGTTTTCTCATCCCATAGTCAGTTATGAGTTTATGAAGGATGATGAGCTAATGGGAAATGAATCCGATAGAGTAGAAGGCAGAAGTGTGAAGGCTATTCTGGATTTCGGACAATTAAGCGATCGTGAGCTGATGGTTAAGGTCGGGATTTCAGCCGTGGATGAAGAGGGAGCACTAAAAAATCTGGAGGCAGAAGCCACGCACTGGTCCTTTGAAACCTATCTGGATGAAGTACAGAAACAATGGAATAAGCATCTCAATACCATTTCCATCAAAGGTGCTACTTTGGAGCAAAAAAGAACTTTTTACACAGCTATGTACCATGCCCAGATTGCTCCGGCACTCTTCAATGATGTAGACGGACGATACAGGGGCATGGATAAAAACACTCACACTGCAAAAGATCATAATGTATTCACCATATTTTCCTTGTGGGATACTTTCAGAGCTACACATCCTCTTTTCACCCTGATTGCTCCCGAAAAAAATATGGAATTCATCAATACCATGTTGCTGCAATACCAGCAGCATGGCCTGCTTCCGGTATGGGAGCTCATGGCCAATGAAACCGGCACTATGATTGGTTATCATTCTGTTCCTGTTATCTGGGATGCTTACCAGAAAGGGCATCGCGACTTCAATGTGGAGCTGGCTTTTGAAGCTATGAAAAAATCAGCTATGCAGGATCATATTGGCCTTGCAGATTATAAGAATCTTGGATTTATACCTTTGGAACGCGAAGGAAACAGTGTTTCCAAAACTGTTGAATATGCCTATGACGACTGGTGCATTGCAGAAATGGCGAAAAGCCTGGGTAAGGATGACGATTACAAAACGTTCATCAAAAGAGCACAGAATTATCGCAATGTTTTTGACACTTCTGTGGGCTTTCTCAGGGGTAGAAGAGCCGACGGCAGCTGGCGCACACCCTTCGATCCCATTGAGAGCAGTATTTTAGGATCCGGCGATTTTACCGAAGGAAACTCATGGCACTACACCTTTTTTGCTCCGCATGATGTGGCCGGACTGATTGAATTGCTGGGTGGCGATGAGCGATTCTCAGCAAAAATTGACGAGATGTTTGCAGAAGAGTCCATCGTTACACACGAAGCAGCCCACGATATTTCAGGTCTTATCGGACAATACGCACAGGGCAACGAACCCAGCCACCATGTGGCTTACCTGCACAACTATGCAGGAAGGGCATGGAAGACACAGGAAAAGGTAGCCCTGATCATGGATTCACTAGCCTGATGGAATTAGCGGCAATGAAGATTGCGGCCAGCTATCGGCATGGTATATCTTTTCTGCCACCGGCTTTTATCCGGTGGCACCAGGAAGCGGTGACTATATTATCGGCTCGCCGCTCTTTGAAGAAACCACCATTCACCTTGACAATGGCAAAACCTTCACAACAAAGACCGAAGGCAGAACCCGCGATGCTGTGTACATTCAATCGGCAAAATTTAATGGAGAACCCTTTCATCGTTCATACATCTCTCATAAGGAAATTGAAGCCGGCGGCGTGCTGGAGTTTGTAATGGGAACAGAGCCCAACAAGGAATGGGGTTATGCAATGGAATACCGTCCAAAATCTGCGGTACCAGATGAGTTCAGGCTCGAACCCCTTGAAGAGAGGATGGTATTTATCCCGTTTATTTCAAAAGATAAAGACCTGTTTCATGAACCCATTACCTTTGAAATTGAATGTTTAACTCCAGCAGTTTCCATTCATTATACTACTGATGGAAGCGAGCCCACGCAACAATCAGCGATTTATGAAGGTCCAATTACCATTGGCCAAACAACCCTTATCAAAGCAAAAGCTTTCAGGGATGGGATGCAACCCAGTGAAACCCTGACAAGGGAATTCATCAGGGCATATTACAAGCATTCCGGCAGACCTTACCCGACCATTGATTTAGAGCATGGACCCGCTGGCAGATACACAGGGCGCGGAAAAAATACGCTGCTTGATGGAACCAGGGGAACCATCGACTTTTTCGATGGGGAATGGCTGGGCTTTGTCAATGATCTCGTTGCTACCATTGATCTGGGTGCTCCCAGGCATGTGGAAAGCATCCGCTTGTCGTTTATGAGAAATATCGGCTCGTGGATACTTCTGCCTGAAACCATTGAGATTGCTGTTTCCAACGACAATCAAAACTTTACCGTGTTTGCCACAGAGCAGCACACAACCACACCTGCCGATTACGATATAGGTATTAAAGAATATAAATTTGATGCAGAGCAAACTTTCCGGTATGCCCGCATTATTGCCAGAAGTACAAGGGAATTACCCGAATGGCACCCCGGGGCAGGCAACAGGCCATGGTTGTTTACTGACGAAATCATTCTGGAATACTAAAAAAGCTTATACCATGCATAAAAAACTCCGGATTTATGGTTTGATAAGCGCATTTCTGATGCTTGCTATCTCATGCGCGCCGCAATCTGAGAGGCTCACCGCTTATGTAAATCCGTTTATGGGCACCGATGGCCCTGGAAATACCTATCCGGGAGCGACGGTTCCTTTTGGGATGGTTCAGCTGAGCCCCGACATCGGTAAGCATGGCTGGGATCGCATTGCCGGCTATTACTATCCCGATACGATCATTACCGGTTTCAGTCATACACACCTGAGTGGAACCGGTGCCGGCGACCTGTACGATATCCTGGTTACCCCCGTCAACAGCCGTGATGTGGAAAGAATTCCCGAAAACGGATTCAGACCGTATTCACGTTTTTCACATGATAATGAGCATGCAGAGCCGGGTTATTACCAGGTTTTTTTGCAGGACTTTGGCATCAATGCCGAGCTGAGCGCAACCAAAAGAGCCGGTATTCATCGGTACACTTTTCCCGAAGATGAAAATTCAGGTTTTATCTTTGACCTGGGTTATGCGATCAATTGGGATGCTCCTGTAAAAACCCATCTAAAAGTGGTTGATGAAAAAACTGTGGTGGGATTCAGATACTCTGCCGGCTGGGCCGCAGACCAGAGAGTATATTTCGCTGCCCGTTTCTCAAAACCCTTCGAACGAACAACCTTATATCTCGACAATAAGCCTTTGGAAGGCACTGTAATTACAGGCGTATACACAAAAATTGACCTTCGATTTTCTACACAGGAAAACGAAGAGGTAATGATCAAAGTGGGATTATCGACCGCCAATATGGAAGGGGCTCTCAAAGCCATTGAAACCGAGACACCACACTGGGATTTTGAAAAATTCAGAGCAGACGCTTCCGATATGTGGGAAAAGGAACTTCAGAAAATAATCATTGAAACCGACAATGAAACCTGGAAGAAAACATTCTACACAACTCTTTACCAGTCGATGCTTGCGCCTACGTTATACAGTGATGCCAATGATAATTACAAAGGTGCTGATGGTGAATACCATACCGCAGTTGGTTACGATAAATATGACACTTTTTCATTATGGGATACGTTTCGCGCAGCCCATCCGCTCTACACCATCATGCACCCCGACAGGGTTCCTGATATGGTACGTTCCATGATGAGCCATTATCATGAAACCGGTTTGCTACCCGTTTGGTCCATGTGGGGAAATGAAACGGATATGATGATAGGATACCATGCAGTTCCGGTTATTGTTGACGCTTATTTTAAAGGCTTGCTGGATGGTCTTGATATTGAGGAAGTTTTTCAGGCAACCAAATCCAACGCCATGTCAGACCATCCCCCCATTAAAAAATATCGTCAATATGGGTATGTACCTTTGTCGTTTGACCATGAAAACTGGTCTGTTTCCAAAACCGTTGAGTACGCCTACAACGACTGGTGCATTGCCATATTTGCCAAAGCCCTGGGGAAAACTGATGATTACCATTATTTCATCGAACGTTCAGAAAACTGGCGAAATCATTTCGACCCCGAAACCGGTTTCCTGAGACCCCGCTATGCCGATGGCCGTTTCCTGGAAGACTTTGTGCCACGGGTTTATACCGACCATTACTGCGAAAGCAACGCATGGCACTACTTCTGGTTTGTGCCGCAAAACATTGAGGGATTGAGAGAAACCCTGGGTGCAGAGCAATTCGCCATGAGGCTCGATAGCATGTTCACTTACGATCCCTATCCAACCGATGAACTCCCTATTTTCAGCACCGGCATGATAGGGCAGTATGCACATGGCAACGAACCCAGTCATCATGTAGCCTATTTATATCTGAATACAGGCGAAGCATGGAAAATGCATGAAAAAATCAGAGAGATTTTAACTACCATGTACGCCCCGGTGCCCTATAGCCACTGCGGCAATGAAGACTGTGGCCAGATGTCGGCATGGTACGTACTCAGCTCCATGGGTTTTTATCCGGTGAATCCTGCCACTGGAGTTTACACCATTGGTGCACCATTGTGGGACAAAGCAACTATAAATCTACCAGATAACCGTCAGTTTGTGGTAGAAGCTCCCGGCAATACATTGGAGAAAAAGTATGTGGAAAGTATAACCTTAAATGGTAAACCGCTCGAACGGCCCTGGGTAACCCATAAAGAAATAATGAATGGTGGGGTTTTACGTTTTACTATGTCTGAAACCCCTGATAAAACCCTTTGGAATGATGTGGTTGATATACCTTATATGCAAATCATGAACTTACAATAATCATTTCAATGTCGTTAAGTAAGAAATTGGAATGCCATTATCAATAGCTTGAAACACTGACATGGCAGACTTAATCATAAAAAATCTGCGTTACTTTGTATCTGCGTAATCTGCGTTCTTTTAAAAATATGATTAACAAAACGACATTAATAAACAATTGGCTATAAATGAACAACAAAATCTTAATTCTGGGAATTATCGGATTATGGCTTTTTTCGGCCTGCTCCCGGCAAAAAAATGAATTGGTAACACTAAGAACCATACACAGCGACTGGACCTTTACCCAGGCCGGGAAAGACAACTGGCTGCCTGCAACCGTTCCGGGCTGTGTGCACACCGACCTGCTCAATGCAGAACGTATCGACGACCCGTTCTTTCGTTCCAATGAGGACTCATTGCAATGGATAAGCAAGGAAGACTGGATATACCGTACATCTTTTGAAATTTCAGATAAAGAGTTGAGCAACCAGCGGATGGAACTGGTTTTTGAAGGCCTGGATACCCATGCAAGTGTTAAACTTAATGATAAGGAAATTCTGAGCGCCGATAACATGTTCCGCACCTGGGTGGTGGATGTAAAAGAACATCTTAAAAAGGGGGAAAACACACTTGAAATTTATTTCAGGAGTGCCGAAAAATACAACATTGAACAAGCAACAAAGCTTCCCTATGTGCTTCCTGAAGATGAAAGGGTACATTCGCGCAAAGCACAGTACCAGTTTGGCTGGGACTGGGGACCACGGTTTATTACTTCCGGAATCTGGCGGCCGGTTAATCTTCGTATGTGGAATGAAGCACGTATAGATAATATATTCCCTCACACTTCACATATAGAGGAAAAATTTGCGACTGTAAATTCACAAATATCAGTGGTGGCTCAGTCAGCCACTAATGCTCAGGTGATTATCACAAGTCCTGAAGGAGCTTTCAAAAAAGCTGTAAAAGATATTAACCTGGTGCCAGGGGATAATACCATAAATCTTGAGTTTGAAATTGAAAATCCTCAATTGTGGTGGGCTCATGGAATGGGTGATGCCCATTTGTATAATGTTGATGTTGAGTTGAAAACATCTGCCGGCAGCGATTTCTCTTCAACCCGTATTGGCGTGAGAACCATTGAACTGGTGCAGGAGGATGATGAAATCGGCCGTTCTTTCGAATTCCACCTGAACGGGGTGCCAGTGTTTGCAAAAGGAGCCAATATAATCCCCATGGAGAGTTTTCCCACAAGACTCACCCGGGAAGATTACGATAATATAATTAACAATGCCCTTAAGGCCAACTATAACATGCTCAGGGTTTGGGGCGGAGGCTACTACAAGGACAACCTGTTCTATGAACTGTGCGATGAAAATGGTATTATGGTATGGCAGGATTTTATGTTTGCCTGTGCCATGTATCCGGGCGATGAACCTTTTTTGAATACTGTAAGGGAAGAAATAAAGGATAATGTCCGGCGGTTGCGCAACCATGCATCCATTGCCCTTTGGTGCGGCAACAATGAAATTTACAACGGATGGTTTGACTGGAACTGGCAGACACGTTTCGATTATTCTGCCGAAGATAGTCTGGCCGTATGGCAAGATTACCAGGTTTTATTCGATAATCTTATTCCTGAAGTATTACAGAAAGAAGACCCCACACGCGATTACTGGCCATCATCACCGTTATACGGATGGGGACATGAAATATCTACCCAGGTAGGTGACAATCACTACTGGGGAGTTTGGTGGGGGAAGGAGCCCTTTGAAATATATCGTGAAAAGGTGAGCCGTTTTATGAGTGAGTTTGGCTTTCAGTCATTCCCGGCATGGGAAACGGTAAAATCCTTCTCCCTAGAAGAAGACAGACATTTATGGTCGGATGTGATGCGCGCCCATCAGAAACATCCCATCGGAAATGAAACCATCGATGAGTATATGAGAAGGTGGTATCCTGAACCTAAGGATTTTGAGTCATTCGTATATGTGAGTCAGGTATTACAGGCTGAAGGTATGCGGGTGGGCATAAGCGCACACCGCCAGGCAATGCCCTACAGCATGGGAACCCTTTACTGGCAATTCAATGACTGCTGGCCGGTGGCATCATGGTCAAGCGTGGATTTTTACGGCAACTGGAAAGCGTTACATTATTACGCCAGAAAGGCTTACAGTAACATCTACCTTGCACCGGTAAGCGAAAACGACCGGTTTTTGCTTTACCTGGTCTCTGACCTGCAGGAAAGTTCTGATGCCATGCTCAATGTTACGGTATACGATTTTAAAGGTGAAGTAAAAAATCAGATGCAGAAAAATGTAACTGTGAAAACCAACAGCCATCTGGTGGTTGACTTGCCTGTGACAGAAATTTTGAATGGAGCTCCAAAGGAATCCAGTGTATTGATTGCCACATTAACCCGGAACGGTGAAATTCTTGCCGCCAATCATCACTACTTCGAGCTTCCCAAAAACCTGCATCTGGAAAAACCTTCCATCTCATTTGCAACAAGGAAAGTTGCGGATGGTTACGAAGTAACCCTGGAAACGGATTTCGTTGCCCGCAATGTTTATCTCTATTTCCCGGAAACCCAGGGTTGGTGGACCGATAATTTCTTTGAGCTCATTCCCGGGCATACCAAAACGGTTGTATTTGAAACGTCTGCAACCATTTCAAATCCGGCTGATTTGCTGCAGGTGCGTTCTTTGGCTGATGCATTTTAAGAATAGAAACGCAATGGACACAAAGTTTTAAACGCAAAGCCCGCAAGAGATCACTAGAATCTTCTTCGTGTTCTTTGCGAGAAGTAAAGTTGGAATGTCTTGAATGTCATTACGCTGAAGTATTATAAACAGATAACAAAATAACTAAGACTATGAGTTTGATAAATAAATTCAAGACGATTGAAAAAATTGCCAGGAATTTTACATTAAACCTGGCAACCCTTATTATTTCATCCCAAATAACAATGGCACAACAACCCGCCGATTGGGTCAATCCCTTCATCGGTACAACCAATTACGGGGCAACCTTTCCGGGGCCAGTGGTGCCATTCGGTTTGGTTTCCATTGTACCTTACAATGTGTCACCCCTTCCGGGGAACGAATATTCCAATACCGACAACTGGTGCTCAAACCCTTATGTTTACAACAATGAAATGATGACGGGCTTTACCCATGTCAATTTGAGCGGGGTGGGTTGTCCTGACCTCGGAAGCATCATTATCATGCCGACTATGGGAGACCTTGAGGTGGATCATAGCAAGTATGCAACTTCCATGAGCTATGAAATAGCCAAACCTGGTTTCTACAGTGCCCATCTCGATCGATACAATATCAATGCAGAAGCTTCAACAACACATAGAACAGGCATAACCCGGTTTACCTTCAATGATGCCGGCAAGGCAAACATTATGCTGAATCTTGGGCATGGGCTGACTAATGAATCGGGTGCTTTTGTGAAAATGATTTCCGATACGGAAATTGAGGGGTATAAGTTGCTGGGCACCTTCTGTTATAATGATGAAGCTGTTTTCCCGGTTTACTTTGTGGTGGAGTTCAGTGAACCTGCCCAGCGGAGAGGTTACTGGAAAAAACAGCCCGTACTTCCGGGCTATCGTCACCAGTGGTCATCCACCAGCGGTGAGTATAAAATTTACGAAACCTATCATCACGAAATGGCCGGAACAGATATTGGCGCCTGGTACACCTTTGATGTGGAAGCCGGCGAAGTCATTGATGTTAAAGTAGGTGTGTCATACGTCAGTATTGAAAATGCCCGGGAAAACCTGAAAGCTGAACAGGACGGTTTTAACCTGGAAAAGATTGCTCAGGATGCCTTCAACCATTGGAACGAAAAGCTCTCTGCTATAGAAGTTGAAGGTGGCAGCCACGACGATAAAGTGATGTTTTACACGGCTTTGTATCACATGCTCATCCATCCTACCATTTTCAATGATGTTAACGGAGAGTATCCCGCTATGGAGTCGGGCGAAACGGCTACCATTACCAAGGGCAACAGGCATACTGTATTTTCGTTGTGGGATACTTATCGTACTGTGCATCCAATGCTTACATTGGTATACCCGCAAAACCAGATCGACATGATCAACTCCATGCTCATGATGTACGACGAACACGGATGGTTGCCCAAATGGGAGCTCTACAGCCGTGAAACCCACGTGATGCAGGGCGATCCGGCTTTGATCGTAATTTCCGATTCCTGGCTGCGCGGACTCAGAGACTTTGATGTGGAAAAAGCTTATGAAGCCATGATCAAATCAGCCACCAGCCAAGGAAAAAACAATTTTATAAGACCTGATAACGATTTTTACTCTGAGCATTATTATCTGCCATTTTTAGAACCTTATGATAACAGTGTGGCTCAAGCACTGGAATTGTATGTGGCCGATTATAGTTTGTCGCAACTGGCAGAAGCACTTGGAAAGAGAGATGACCACCGGAAATTTTACCAGCGCGCACTGGGCTATAAAAAATATTTTGATCCGAATTACGGACTGTTGCGCCCCGTCTTGCCCGATGGCACCTTTATGCCCGGATTTGATCCCGTGCAGGGTGAGAATTTTGAATCCGTTCACGGGTTCCATGAAGGAAGTTCATGGCAATATTCCTTCGCTATACCCTATGATATTGAAGGGCTTATCAAGCTGCATGGCAGAAGAAATTTCGTGGAAAGGCTGGAATATGTATTCAACGAAGGGCTATACGACATGGGGAACGAACCCAATATGGGCTATCCATACCTGTTAAATTTTGTCAGAGGCGAAGAATGGAGAAACCAGAAACACATGCGAAACATTATAAGAACCTATTTTGGTGCCGGTCCCGATGGTTTGCCCGGAAACGATGACACCGGTACCATGAGTGCCTGGCTTATGTATGGTATGATGGGTTTTTATCCCATTACGCCCGGAAATCCGGTTTACACGCTGAGCTCACCGGTATTTGACAAAGTGACCATTCATCTTGATCCCAAATATTATGACAATGACAAAATTGTAATTGAAGCGGTTAACAATAGCCCTGAAAATATCTACATCCAAAGCATGGAGCTGGGTGGACGTAACCTGAGAAGCTATACCATATCGCACCAGGATCTGGTTGAAAAAGGGCATCTGAAAGTATATCTGGGGCCCAATCCTAAAAATAATTGAGTTGTTTTAATGATGAATTGCAATTGTTTTATTAAGAATACAATGGGGCTAAAGCCCGATGTGCTATATGGAATTCAAACCCATCAGTTAAAAATGACGGCAATGGATAAGTACACTAAATATATATCCATTGCCGTTGGCTTTAGCCAAAGGCATTTGGAACTGACTGTGATGGATAGCATTAGCAACCATATCCATTGCCGTTGGTTTTAGCCAACGGAAAAGATATTGATAAAGATATTGGGCTTTAGCCCCATAAAAACCAGAATTTGTAAAAAATTAAACATCACCCTTTATGTCAAAAACTAAAATTACATTTTCATTTGCAGCAATCATTATCTCACTGTTGTCACTGGGATTGATTTTCAACTCTTGCACCACAACAAAAACCCAACTTCCCGAAGATCTCACCATCTATGTGGATCCCTACATTGGTTCAGACTGGAACGGGCATGTCTTTGTGGGAGCCCATCTTCCGTTTGGTGCTGTGCAAATTGGTCCCACCAACTACATCAAAGGATGGAACTGGACTTCCGGTTACCATTACTCCGATAGCATTATGACCGGTTTCTCGCAAATGCACCTGAGTGGTACCGGCATAGGCGCATTGGGAGATGTTTTGATTACACCTTTTACAGGGGAAAAACATTTTTCGCCCGGTATAGTAAGAGAACCGCTGAAAGGATATGCTTCCCTTTACAGCCATGACCGGGAAACAGTTGAGGCAGGCTTTTACGCTGTTGATTTGCTGGATTATGATATTCATGTTGAGTTGACAGCTACCGAAAGAGTGGGTTTTCACCGCTATACTTTTCCTGCTTCCGATGAAGCCCGTATAGCCATTAATCTTGAGTTGGGCATTGGCTGGGACCGGCCCGAAGATGTTATGCTCAGGCAGGTGAATGATACCCTGATTGTTGGTCACCGCCACTCTTCAGGTTGGGCAAGTGACCGCAGGAATTTTTACGCCATTATTTTGTCTAAATCTATTGAAAAGCTGGAGTTCAGACCCGATAACAAGCTTCTTTCAGAAGTGGAGGCACAGGGCAAAGATGTAGTGGCTTTGCTGACTTTTGCCACTCAGGCCGGTGAGCAGATATCACTTAAAGTGGGAATTTCACCGGTAAGTTACGAGGGAGC
>CAYXIT010000003.1:0-28530 GCA_964465275.1 uncultured Bacteroidales bacterium
CGCACTCTTTTTAACGATGATGAAAGATTTGTTGAACAATACTGGTCAAAATATCCGGGCTATTATCTTACCGGCGACAGTGCCCGAATTGATGAAGATGGATATATCTGGATCATTGGCCGTGTGGATGATGTGATTAAGGTGTCGGGTTACAGGCTGGGCTCAGCCGATATTGAAAGTGCCTGTGTAAGCCACCCGGCTGTTGCAGAAGCAGCAGCTATAGGTGTTCCTCACCAGCTCAAAGGAAACGCAATCCATGCTTTTGTGATCTTAAAAAGTGGTTTCCAGCCCGGCCAGCAACTCATTGATGAGCTCAGGGCACATATTGGTCATGAAGTAGGGCCTATTGCCAAGCCTGAAAAAATTGAGTTTGTTGATAAGCTTCCCAAAACACGAAGTGGTAAAATTATGCGCCGTGTATTGAAAGCTCAGGCTTTAGGTGTAGACCCCGGAAACATTTCCACCCTGGAAGATTAAATCTTTTTGTCCGTTTTTACATTTTATTAATGAGTTAAGGCTCCACCATTTTTCCTTTGGTGGAGCCTTAACTTAATTATCTTTGCTCTTTCAGAATGAGATTTACATGAATACTTCCAGAAAATCATATACATCTATCATATTGGTAATCGTAATCATTATACTGGGCTCCTGTGTAAAAATACACTCAGACCCTATTGAGTTTGAAGAATTGATTTTACTGGAAACCTTCGATCTTGATATTTCTGACCCGGCAGGGCTGAGTCAATCCTATTTACCTGATCATTTTTATACTGTCAGCGATAACAAAGGGATTATTTATCTGATTAATAAATACGGTGAAATTCTTCAAAGTCTTGATATTGGTGGAAATGATCTTGAAGATATAGTTTTTGTTGAAGAAACCCTTTCGCTTTATGCTGTTGATGAGAAATTAAGATGGATATTTCAACTGACACCCGGAGGAACCGTTTTAGATACTTTTAAACTTGATATACCGACTCAAAACATCAATGATGGTCCTGAAGGCATCGCATATAATCCCGGTGAAAAACTTTTTTATATAGTAAATGAAAAGAATCCTGCTATGCTTTTTCTGTATGATACTTTGTTTCATAATCATTCAGAATATCCCTTAAATTTTGCAAATGACTATTCCTCTATAGATTATGAACAAGAAGGGAATCATCTCTGGATTATCAGCGAAGAAAGTAAACTGCTTGCCCGTTGCAATTTAAAAGGTGAGCCTGAGGAAATCTTTCACACAGGTGTACCCAAAGGGGAAGGCATTTTAATTGATTCTGAAAATGATTTGATATACATTGTTTGTAATTTTACATCAAAACTATACATATTTAAGTTACCTGATAATCAATATCATGCCAATTGAAATCGAGAGAAAATTTCTTGTCACAGATGAGTTTAAAAGCTTTTCACACCAGCATTTCAGAGTTAAACAGGCCTATATTTCCTCTTTAGCCGAGAGAACAGTACGAATCAGAATTAAGGGTCATAAAGCCTATATTACCATTAAAGGCGGTTCAGATAAATCAGGTACAAGCCGTTTTGAATGGGAAAAGGAAATACCAGTAAATGAAGCAGAAGATTTATTAAAAATCTGCGAACCCGGTATTATTGACAAAACAAGATACCTTGTTCATTTTGATAATCACATTTGGGAAGTTGATGAGTTTCATGGGGAAAATGAAGGCTTGCTGATTGCAGAGCTTGAGTTGAGCCGAAAGGATGAATCTTTTAAAAAACCTGGCTGGGTTGGAGCAGAAATATCGGGTGATGTGCGTTATTATAACTCAAGCCTTTCCAAAAATCCTTATACCAGATGGTAACCAGAATCTGCGTAAGACCCTTTTATGATTTCAAAATAAATCTATAAAGAGACATGTACAATTAACTGATGTTTTTCATGAAAACTCGGATTATATTTGTCTTATTAATTATTATATTGCATTTTGTAATTAATAAACGATTCTCCTTCACACCATAAATATTAATAACATAACTAATATAAAGGACTCATGAAGAACAAAAAGTTTTTATTATGCATCAATATTTTATTAATGCTGTTTCTGACATTTTTCAATTCATTGATTGTCAGATCTCAATCTACCTTAATACATTTCTGGTATTTTAATGATAGCATACCCAACAATATTCCGCTTGAAGAGCTTGATGCTTTTTACTCTGTAACGGAAGAAACATCATCGATTGAGTATCATTCAGCCCTGGCAGGTTATCCTTTCGATAGCGCTGATCCCAACTGGCGAAAAGCCAGTATGGAAAGGCGCAATGCTCCTACAGAAATCAATTACCGCCCCATAGCCAACAGCGGGATGCCCTATGACGCTGAGCAAATAAGAGGTATCCAGATCAGGCAGCCTTTTACAGGTGATGGAGGGGAAAACACCCTGTTTTTTCATCTCCCAACATCAGGCTACGAAGATATTTTATTCAGTTTTGCAGCTATGGATGAAGGTGCTGCAGAATCGCTGATCATTGAATACTCTGTTGAGGATATTCCAGTGTGGACTACTGATGGAATGCAACAAACCATTTTTCCCTTAATTAATGAATATCAACTTTATACCATCAACTTCTCCCCTGCCGGTGACAATATCTCATCAGTAAATGATAATCCTTATTTCAAAATAAGAATACGGTTTGATGGTGATTTTATGGAAGTTGATGACGGCAACAGGGTAACATTCAATAATATCAGCCTTGACGGGGAATCATTACCCGGAACCAATAATCCACCTGTAGTTTCAAACTCCATACTTTTTCAAAAGCTTATAGAGAATGGCAATACGACACAATTTGATCTCAATAATGTATATACCGACCCTGAAAATGATGATCTTACGTATAGTGCAGAAAGCACACGCCCTGATTTTGTGCAGGTTAATGCTAGTGGAAGCAATCTTACAATTACCCCTGTAAAAAGAGGAGATGCTATGATTACCATAAGTGCGGATGATGGTTTTAATCCGGCAGTTAATCTAAGTTTCAGGGTTTTGGTTTACCCTAAGGCATTCGATATGCAAACCGGAAATTTCAGTTTTGAAGAATGGAGCAATAATCAGGCTGAACTCACCTACCCGGAAAATATGATCTTTCTTCAATCAGACATCAGTGACCCGGAAATTAACTATGATTTACTTTATCCGTATTTTATTCCGGATGATGATTATCATAGTGACGATGAAGCAACAATTGGCTTCCCTTACAATAATACCAGGCGCACAAGAATAAACGGTCTGGGAGCCGGTGGTATTTCGTTTATAAATACCGGCCGTGATCGCGATCTGGGCGGAGCATTGGTTGCTCTGAACACGGAGGGAAAGGACAACTTAAACCTTAGTTTTCTTGCAGGAACAATGTTGAGAAATGAAAGATTATATGCTATCAGGCTTCAATACAGAATTGGAACAGAAAGTAGTTTTCAAAACCTGTTGAATGACGGGCAAATCGTTGAATATCCTGCATCAGCCGACGGACATATGCACACTTTTGAGTATATTGAATTGCCCCAGGAAATTCTCAACCAGGAATATATTCAATTGCTCTGGCGCTACTATTATATTGACGGAGACAGTGGTCCACGACCACAGTTAAGAATAGATGATATAGTAATTGGAGAAAGCCTAACCACTGAAAATATCATTGAAGAAAATATAAACATCTGGTCCACGGATAATTCTATTTTCATTGACAATTCAGTGGGTGAAGATATCCATATAAGAATTTACAACCTTATGGGCCAGTTGATTTCAGTACAATCTATACAAGGGGAAGGCATTCACAGTGTTGAAAGTAATTTGTCAACCGGGGTATATCTGATCAATATCCAATCCGGAAATATTACAAAAAGCCAAAAAGTTATTGTTAAATAATTCCTCTGTCACAACTTTGTTTTAGAAGAAATACCTATGAAGACTCCTCTTAAGGAGAGTCTTCATTATTTAAAATCGCTACATTTACAGTACCTGAAGGAAGAAACTTTCGCGCATGCTTTTCAAAACATTGAATACAATTATATTTTTGGTTACATTCATTCTTGCAGAAAATTATGGTTATTCGCAGCAAGTCCGGATCAACGAATTCATGGCATCCAACGCCACCACAATTACCGATGAGGATGGAGACTATGAAGACTGGATTGAACTGTACAATTTTGGTACGGAAGATATTGATTTAACCGGTTGGAGCCTGTCTGATGATTATTCTGATCCGTTTAAATGGGTTTTCCCTTCTTTAAGCATTGCGCCCGGAGCGTATTTGCTGGTATGGGCATCAGGCAAAGACAAAAGGATACCCGAAGAACCTCTGCATACCAATTTCTCTATCAGCAGCGATGGTGAGCCGCTTCTGCTGAGTAAAAGCGACGGTATGCTTATCAACTATATCCCCGCTAAAAATCTTACAGCAGATGTAAGTTATGGAAGATTTCCTGATGGAAGTCCTGACTGGTACTATTTCCAGGAATCCACACCCGGCCAAAGCAATACAACCCAAACTTTTGACCAGATCCTTTCGCCCCCGGTCTTTTCACATTCAGGAGGGTTTTATACAAATGATTTTCAACTTACCATTGTTGCTGCCGAAAATGATTCGGAGATAATTTACACCCTTGACGGATCTGAACCTGATATTGATAATATTTCCGGAACAAACTTCCCATATAAAAATATTTATCCTCAAAATCCGGATGATCCTTTTGGGGAGTTTCTTACAGGTACTTATCTAAGTCAAAATTATGTTGACGCCCCCATTAATATTTACGACCGCTCAGCGGAAGCAGACAGCATGACCCATAAGGCATCTGCCTTTTTAAATTTTCCTTATTATTTTCCTGATGATCATGTATATAAAGGAATAGTTGTAAGAGCAAAAGCTTACCGCCCGGGATCCATCTCCAGTCCTGTGAGAACAGAAGTGTATTTTGTTAATCCACTTGGAAGAGAAAGATTTTCACTGCCAGTGCTACATATAAGTACCAATGCAAATCATTTTTTTGATTATTATGAAGGGATTTATAACCCGGGAATAGATTTTGATACCTGGCGT
Organism: uncultured Bacteroidales bacterium; assembly: GCA_964465275.1. GTDB lineage: Bacteria > Bacteroidota > Bacteroidia > Bacteroidales > UBA7960 > SKVR01. The sequence continues at coordinate 5,062 of CAYXIT010000003.1, forward strand.
GCAAACAATCCGGATGCCAATGCAAATGGAGGAAGCCCGGCCAATTATCACCGCAGGGAAGATGAATGGGAGTTTCCTGCACATTTCACCTTTTTTGATGATGGAAGCAACTTCCCCAGCTTGAGTCAGGACATCGGATTTCGTATTCATGGTGGCTGGAGCAGATCATTCCCCATGAAATCTCTCAGAATATATGCCAGGGGAAGATATGGAGCATCAGAACTTTCTTATCCGTTTTTTCCTGATCAATCTTTTAATTCCTACCGAAGGATAATACTCAGAAACTCAGGGAATGAATGGAGTTTTTCACTTTTCAGAGATGCCTTAATACACAGGATTATCAGACACCTGAACTTTGAAACGCTTGCATACCGCCCATCTGTCCTGCTTGTTAACGGGGAATACTGGGGTATCCATAACATAAGAGAAAGATATGATAAGCATTATCTGGAAAGAGTGTTTGGGGTTCATCCAGAGAAAATTGATTACCTGGAGGGAAATGCCGTAGTGAAGGAGGGTGACAACCTGCACTATCTTGAAACGCTTCAATATATTCAGGAAAATGATATTACACAGGATGAACACTACGAACAAATCCTTACAAGGATAGATTGTGAAAACTATATTGATTACCAGATTGCCAATATTTATGCCGTAAACACGGACTGGCCGGGCAACAATATAGATTATTGGCGGAAAAGAACCAATACTTATATCCCCAATAGTCCATATGGCCACGATGGTCGTTGGCGGTGGCTTGCTTTTGATATGGATTTCGGGTTTGCTTTTATTCATGGCACCCCTTCATCTAACCACAATACTCTTGCATTTGCAACCGAAGCAGGTAATAATGACTGGCCCAACCCTGACTGGTCGACTTTTTTACTGAGAAACCTCCTGGAGAATGATACCTTCAGGCTTCAGTTCATAAACCGGTTCGCCGACCTTATAAACACTGCGTTCCTGCCCGACAGGATCAATGCTTTGATAACGGAATTTCAGGAAAACATTGCGCCGGAAATGCCTGAACATATCCATCGCTGGAAAAATCCGGAAAGTATGAATGACTGGGATTTTGAAATCAACCGGATGCGGTACTTTGTAAATACCAGGCCCGAAAGGCAAAGAAACCATATCCTTGATCACTTTGGACTTTCTGATACAACATGGGTGAAATTAAACGTAGCAGATCCCGAACAGGGTTATGTAAAGATTAATACAATTGATATTTTGCCTGAAACTCCCGGAATCAATGATGGTCCCTACCCATGGTCGGGAGTTTATTTTGAAGGAATTCCTGTTACTGTATTTGCTGTAGCCAATGAGGGGTATGAATTCAGCCATTGGGAGGGTATAGATGAACAGGATGCTTTTTTTACTGTTGACCCGTCACTGGTATTAAACATAACTGCCCATTTCAAGATCGCTGAAGGAAACGGGAACGGAGAAGAGCCTGAATACAGGGATCTTATACATTACTGGTATTTTACTACAAGTCTGCCCAATGACCAGCCCCTGGAAACAATTGAACCACATTTTTCTCTCAATGAAGAAGCGATACTTAGGTTTCAATCAGCACTTGAAGGGTATCCATTTCAACCTGGCAGTCAATTCTGGAGAAAAGCATCAATGGAACGCCAGAATGCACCTACAGAATTAAACTACAGGGCTGAAGGAAACAATTTTTTGCCTTATAATGAGGAAATAATGAGAGGCATACAGATAAAACAACCTTTTTCTGGCGATGCAGGTGAAAATACAATCATATTCCATATACCTTCAACCGGATTTGATCAGCTATTATTTCGCTTTGCAGCGAAAGATTATTATGCTGCCGACCAAATCATTGTGAGTTATTCAACCAACCCAGGCGAACCCGAATGGACGTCAGATGAACTTATAAATAATAGCCTGGAGCTTGATAAAGACTATCAGTTTTTCACTGTAGATTTATCACAGGCCCCCAATACATTCAATAACCCCGATTTAAAACTTCGCTTGAGTTTTTTATGCAATGATCCCACAATAGATGAAGGTTACAGAGTAACATTCAATAATTTTTCCCTTGAGGGAAATCCAGCAACACATACAGAGAACATTTCGGTTTATAAAAATGAAAATTTCAACGTTTTTCCCAATCCTTTAAAAACCGGTGATGTTTTATTTTTTGAAGGATATATGGATATTCGGCTTTTCGATACAAAAGGAAAGATAATTCTAACACGAAAACAAATCCAAAATATCCGGCTCCAAAACCTGGCTCCTGGTACTTATTTCCTGAGAAATCAAAACGGGGATGTTGCACGTATCATAATACTTCCCTGACGTTTACCGGTTTTTTGATTTGATGGGGATTATATATCCAACATTCAGACTCATAGTATGGAAAGCATCGCCATAAGAATCAAGTTGCAGAAAAGAATTGAATGGTAAAGAATATCTTGCATCAAAATAAAAATTATTGATTCCAAAAGAAAAACCAATATTTAAGCCAATAATATAATCCTGAATCCGATCTATTTCCGGAATATCTATTTGATTATCATCAAACAAAAGTCTGTTATCCTGCCCGGTGAGAAGACTTAACTGTGGTCCGGCATAAATAACAAGCAAGGAATTTGAACTATTGGTATCGTTGGTTTCTGCTTCAAAAAGGCCTCCATAACCCACATGGGTTGCTATATCAAAATAATTCAGCCCCAGCCTTACATCAGAGTTTATGTAATTTTCATTAATATAATCAGGAGTATAAAGATCCAGCGATCTTCTGCTGTAACCAACTTCAGGGGTAACAACCACATTGTTTGCAGCTTTTATAATACCTGTTAAAGCAAAATTATAAGCAAACCTGTCGCCATAACCATCTTCAAATCCCACTCCAAGAAAGCTATAGTTCATTCCCCCCTTAATTATGGCAGCATTCTGCGCATTCATTTTACCTGCCGGGGAAATTATGAAAGGGGAAAGGATAATTGCTTTGAAAAGTAAATTCTTTAAATAAGATAGTTTCATATATAAAAATATTGAATTAATTATTAAGAATTATTTGAATTAAGACTGATTAAAAATATCGATATCTAATATAATCATTTTAATTGCAGAATTCGCGAAACATAATATCTTCAGAATATTAAACTAAACCCTTGTAAGTAAACTCAATAACCATGCTTGTTGTTTATTGGTTGATTTTGTACTTTAGCGATTGGCACCATTAAGATACCGCATCATGAGTTGCGTAAAATATCCTTCAAACCGAAGGAAATTTATTAAAACCCTAGGAAGACTCATTGTTGGTGGAAGTATGTTACCAGTTGCAGACACACTGGGTTTGTCAAACTTCAATGCTCATGCTATGATCAGGTTTGATAATTATGAGCCTTTATATCTGAAGCTGCACAGGAATGGCTCACTTAAGGCCCGAGCTGACGTGCTCTGGAATATGATGCGCCGTTGCACTTTGTGTCCTCGCGAATGTGAGAAAAACCGTATTCGTGGTCAAAGAGGTGATTGTAATGCCAATTCTGATCTGGAAATCTCATCCTCTGCACCGCACTTTGGCGAGGAAATAGAACTGGTAGGACAGAATGGTTCCGGTACGATTTTCTTTACCAATTGTGCCCTCCATTGTGTTTTTTGTATAAATTATGATATCAGCCAGATGGGTCAGGGCAGGCTAAGAAGCATCAATGACCTTTCCAATATGATGCTGACCCTTCAGCGCATGGGTTGTCATAATATCAATGTGGTAAGCCCGACCCATTATGCACCCCATATCCTGAAGGCTCTTGATATAGCAGCAGGTGATGGACTCCGTTTACCGTTGGTTTACAATACATTTGGATGGGAGAAGCTTGAAATACTGCAATTGCTGGATGGGGTAGTTGATATTTATCTTGCGGATTTTAAATATGATGATCCCCAGGCTGCTGATAAATATTCGCCGGGAGCTATAACCTATCCAGAAATCACAAAAAAAGCCCTGCAGGAAATGCACAGGCAGGTTGGGATCCCAGAAGTTGAACCGGTTACAGGCTTAATAACCAAGGGATTAATGATACGGCATTTGATTATGCCAAATAATGTGGCTAAATCAGACCTGGTGATGCAGTGGATTGGTAATAATCTGCCAAAAGATACTTATATAAATGTAATGTCGCAATATACTCCTGTTTTCAGGGCTGATAAATATCCGGAAATCAACAGGAGAATTACACAGAGTGAATATAATAGCGTTGTTACAGCAATGAGAGAGTCAGGATTGACAAATGTAAGATTGCAGGGAGGGTAGTTTTTTTAATTCACAAAAGTTAAATCTGAATTTTTATTTTCTTTTTATTGGTCTGTTTTGTTTTTTAACACTTGTATAAGAAAACAATTATCACAAACCTGGTGCTATTAAAATAACAAAAGGCGAGCCCTGCACTCGCCTATTGCCTTTTAACCACCAAAACAAAAACAACATTAACCAATAAAAACAACCAAAAAATGATTAAAATTTTCAGCACTACAATGTAATTATTTTTTGGAATACCACAAAAAATTTTTATTACTTTTTACATAATTTTTTTTCATCCATTTTCATCATCAGATGAAACAATTTTGATAAGCTATACTTAGTATACTCATACAAAAAAATCAAACCCTGAAAAGGTTTTGATTTAGCATGAAGTAAACTTAAAATGTAAAACTTACTTTTTCAATTACCAGGGATATCTGCGATGAAAGGGATTTGAGTTGTATCCTCCAAATCTACCTGAATAGGGATTGAAAGGATTCTGCCCTCTGGACACACTTATTTCAGCTCCGAAACGTAAATTCTCTGTTATTTTCAGGTCCATCCCCATCATCATTCCACGTGCATTCATATCAAATGCCTGATGGTTCATCTGGTTGTGCATCATATTAAAATTATTCTGCTCGGTCCATGCACCCCCTGTAATTGTCAACCGCGGATTAACCTGATATGCACCAAAAGCATATACTGTATTACTGAGAAAACTGCTGGGCATTTCTGCACCCGAAACATTCATGAACATGGGTGAACCACCACTTATGTTTGAAGTTGAGAAAATGGTTCCTACTATTAAAGAAAAATTTTGACCGGGCTGAAACTGAAGATGGGGTGCAAAAGACTGGGTAAACAGACTACCTCCAAAACCTGTTGAAAAGGTGCTTCCCATTTGCATTCCTAAAACAGGCCTTGAGGAAAACAAGCTATATTCTCCATCAAGTAACTCCGGTTGTTGAGCAGGTTGATCCTGCGCAATCAGTAGAGCCGGAAATAAAAACGCCAGAATAATGGTGAAATATTTTGCTTTCATAATACAGGTTTTTATGATTAAGCTTTCCAAAGGTAACGAAAAACCAATGGATTAGTTGATCCTTTATTCACAAAAATAGGAAAAAAATTATTAAATCCCGGACTTTTGTTTTTTTAAGTATTTCAAAGTCTTTGCTTACTTTTGCAATTCTGAAAAATAATAAACATATATTCACAACAATCTATAATTTAGTAAATTATGAAGATTAAGATAAACCGGAATCCTCTTTTAAATGGATTAAAAAGTTATTCTGTTATTACTTTGGGATTGTTTTTAAATGCACTTGCGTGGACAGCCTTTATTATTCCATCAGAAATTATTGGAGGTGGGATTACAGGCTTAAGTACCATAATTTTTTATGCAACAGGTTTTCCGGTGGGAGTAACATTTTTTCTTATCAATATTGTTTTAATAATCATTGGGATAAAAAGCCTTGGATTATCCTTTGGTATCCGAACTATTTATGGGTCAATTGTGCTATCAGTATTCCTGAGTGTATTGCAGCAGTTCATCACAGAGCCTGTAGTATCAGATAAGTTTATGGCAGCCATTATCGGGGGCATTTTGGGTGGCGGTAGTGTGGGTCTCGTTTTTTCGCAAGGAGGAAGTACAGGGGGCACCGATATCATTGCCATGATAATCAATAAATACCGCAATATTAGTCATGGTAAACTTATCTTGTACATGGATGTACTGATCATTGCCAGTTCATACTTTATTTTTCAATCTATTGAAGTAATGGTTTATGGTGTTGTGGTGATGGGAGTAGCTTCATATGCTATTGACATGGTTTTGATGGGTCACAGACAAAGTGTGCAGATGTTTATTTTCAGCAAACAACCCGACCTGATAGCTGAACAAATTGCCAATGAAATAGGTCGTGGCGTTACTTTAGTCGATGGCAAGGGCTGGTACAGTAAAACAAAAAGCACTATCCTTATGGTGGTAGTACGCCGTTATGAAACCAATAAAATCTTCAGAACAATAAAATATATTGATCCTGATGCGTTCATATCCATCTCAAAGGTAATGGGGGTTTATGGAAAGGGTTTTGATCCGATCAGGTATTAGGGTGGATGAGTTGAAAGGTTGATAAGTTTATGGGTTTATAAGTTTGAGAATTAATGACTAATTAGTAATGGGTGATGTGTGTTGTGTAACCGGTTAATTAAGCTTATACCGGTCTATTCCCAGTTTCAAACCCTTAGGGTTCGACGAAGTCAACGGAATAAGGGGGATGTTATTTTCTTTGAGAAGTTTATGAGTGATTAGTATATTTTCAAATTTCGTGCTTCGAATTTTTTCCGCCTTCCGTCTTCCGGCTCCCCTATTGTTTTGTCCAGATCCGGTTATTCAGGTTGAGCTCTTCAACAATACTTACTGCCAGTTGAATATCTTCAAAATATTCCTGAACCAGGCTTAAACGTGTCATTTTTTTAAAATAACCGGGTTCAAAAAGATTCTTGCTGTAAGCAATAGCAATATAAAGGAAAGAATTAACAAAAGAAATATACAAATGATTAGGATGCTTTTCCCTGAATTCAGTTATTCTTCGCATAAGTGATGTGCTGAGCACATACCTGGCTTCAATCTGATCTTCACCATAAACTACGAAATGTTTATTAAAATCAGGGTCTTCCAGTTTAACTAATTTCTCGTGGCGTGAAAAGTTCATTTTCCTGAAAAAATCAGCCAGAAACCCTTTGCCCATTCTGTTTGGCAAAACCACAGTTGACGTTTGGAAATTCTTATTAAAATCAGCAATAAAAAATAATCCTTTAAAAATGGTATGCCATGTTGTTTTGGTTCGACCTTTGTTGTCGGTTGTAGTTGTTTTGTACTCAGCCTTTACTTCTGAAAACCAAATCTGGGTTTTATCTAACTTGCCATGTACCATATCATCGCCCGAATAACGGTCAACCCTGTTAAGAAAAATACGCGAACGCTGAAAGCTGTCGGAACCTACATAATTTTTTGGTTCATAATTTAATTCAGGGCTTACAAATTTCACAATAGGTTCAATTACTTTCTGCTTGAAATCAGTGTAAAAAGTTTTGTCACGAGCCCATTTATTCCCGGCAATTATTGCCCCGATGATTATAGCAGCCAAAACCAAAATAAAATAAAAAACACTGTTATTGTCTTGTTTACTTGCATCAAGATTTAAATATCCAACTGTTGTCAAAAGCAATAACAACAATGTAAGCAGAATGACTATAGTGCTTCTTTTAACAATATTCTTCCTCCTGTTATCCAACGCTTTCAGATCAGGCATCATTACCTGATTAAAGAACTTCTGAAATTCATCAAGTGATTTCATACCCTAAAGATTTTTTAATGAATCATTTCAACGATAAATTTTCATAACAAACTTCATTATACAAGACCAGTCTTTCCTTCAGATTTTAATTATTTATTAAAAAGTGCTTTCACATCCACATTCTGTCTTTCCTGTTCAGGAATCTCAAATAATCTTTTGGTTTTAAAATTAAAAACCAGTGCAAAAACGTTGGACGGAAACATCTGGCAGGCATTATTATAATCGGTAACAGCTCCATTATATGCCCTTCGGGCAGCGCTAAGCTGTTATTCAACTTCATTGAGACTGCCTTGCAACTGTATAAAATTCTGATTGGCTTTCAGATCGGGATAGTTTTCCACTGCAACCATTATACCACCCATTGCCCGTGATATTTTGTTATCAAGATCAACTTTCTCGTTGTCAGTAAGGTTACCCGAAACGGCTTTGGCACGCATTTCAGTAATTTCAGTAAGTGTTGATCGCTCATGTTCCATGTATTTCTGCACTGTGGCAACCAGATTGGGAATAAGGTCGTAGCGCTTTTTTGCCATAGCGTCAATGCTTGCAAAAGCTTTATCAGCCATATTACGCAAGCGAACAAGACGGTTATATCCTAAAATGGCAAAAAGGACAATAACTCCCAAAACAATCAATAATGAAGTAAATCCTTCCATAGCTATTTCTTTTTGTGATTATTTAAATTTATAGAGATTTTATTTTAAAGGTAAAAATAAATCAAACAGGTTTCTATCAACTTATAAACTTATTCCTGAATCGCTAATCGCTCCCGGGATCTACGCTTCGCTCCAAGAAGCTGTCATCATCATTAGCTTTCCTCTTCAAAATATAGCTTATAATAAAACTTACCTCGTCCATCATCAAATCCCTTTTCAATCATATTGGGATTACCATGCACGTATACATGAAAGTTTTTATCAAGTTTGATCACACTTCTGAAATTTTTCTTTTCTTTTTTTACTGCGGGTTCAGCAATCTGAAAATCATCTTTGGTAAGGAGTTGATGTTGTTGGACAAACTGTTGGCGGAAATCACGATAAGCATCAATAACCTGAGGCTCTGCTAATACTTCCTGTTCAAAAACTTCTGAGCTATACGCTTCATTCTCTGAAAAATACTGTAATACCTTATCTTTAACTTCAAGCTGCTTGTTACGCGACACATCATTTTCTTCGATAAGACGGGTATTGCAAAAGCTTTTGGCCATATTCATAACCATTCTGGTCTGGTAAAAATCATCATCACGGGGAATAACTTTCAAAAATTCATCTTTCCAGAATCTTGTCTCTTCGACATTGGTTTTATCAACAATACACATCTTAAATCCCTGTTCTCTTTCGGTATTGAATATCAAACAACCTTTATCAAGTTTATTTATGTTTATCCCATCCTGATATTCAATTGACAGATTTTCATCACCGGCATATACTTTCAGAAAAGTATCCTTATTTTCTGATTTAAAAATACCCAACGCATCTGTCAGTTCATCTTCTACAAGGCAATTGTTCAACAGAACAATATATAACTCACCCGATTTTACTTTTGGATGATAAGACTTATCGTAAAGATGTTTGGCAATATTAACCGATTGCAGCACAAAACTCTCATCAGGATCAAAGATTTTGCCTGCATAATGATACATCTCATTTAAGTTGACATCGGTATCATGCCTGAAGTTATAAAAGCCATGGTCTTTTTTATGAAAAGGTGCCAGGAAAAAACGCGACAGGACTGCTTCCAGATCAGGATCATTTAAAAGAAATGCATCTTTTGAACACTTCAACTGCTCATCATGTGATGGGTTTCCTACCTTGTGGACAATAATCTTCTCTATGGTGGCATCTGAAAGATCCAGCATGTTTATATCTCATTAAAGTTCAATGTAATGGGTCCATCCTCCTTAAAATCATAAAGTGTAAGGCGGCGCATTTCATAAAACCCTCTCCAGTAATTACGCAGAGCAGCCAGGTATCGCTGTTTGGCGCGATCTTTCTCTTCAAGGGCAATGTTAAGTTCAAGAATATCAATACGCCCTATAAGATAACGCTGCCTTGATACTTCGTATCGTTTATCAGCAATGGTATCTGCTTTGGAAGCGATCATTAACTGGCGATCGAGCATGTTAAATTCCATTACCCGTAAAAACACTTCCTGTTCAAAATCTATCAGTGCCTGCTCAACATTGGTATTGACAAGTTCGCGGTTCGATTCAGCCATTCTTACTCTTCCCCGGCTCACACCCCAGTCGAGAATGGGAATTTGTATTCCTACACGCAATTGTTGTTGATCGAGGGGATCAACATAAGCATCAGAGAAATTATCAGCTGTTTGGGTCAATCCGTAAACAGCAAATAAATTCGCATTGAAGCGGCTTTCAGATCGTGCCTGGCTTACTTCACTTTCTGCTTCCAGTTGCTGCCGCTCCAGGGCAAGAATATCTGAACGATTCTGGCGTGCCTGCTCCAGGGCTGCTTCCACCTGAATAAGCATGTTGTGTCTTTCAGCAGGGACAATAAGTGTAACATTTTCTACATTTTCTATACCGAGATATGAACGAAAACGAAAAAGAGCAGCTTCATAATCAATACGTGCCTGCTCGAGTGCAGCTTCCGAATTTAAAACATTTAATTCCATCTGCAGCAGTTCATTCTCTGCAATTCTTCCTAAGGAGTACCTGCCTTTGGAAATCTCATAGAGTGTATCATTATTTGCCAGGTTTAGGGTATTGATCTCAATATTTATCTGGGCCAGTAAAAGATCGAAAAACAGGTTATTTGCCCTCATTGAAATCGTTTCCAGATCTTCGATATAACGCTTTCGTGCTTCCTGAAAGAGCAAAGGTTCAATCTTACGCTCCCATTTATATGGATTATAACCAAAAATTGGCTGACTAAACCCAACATTGATCGGCGTAGAAAGAAAAGATGTAGTATTTCCATCGTCACGTATAAGATCAATACGCTCCAGTCCGGTGTTCATAAAAATCTGTCCTCCGGTAAAGCCAATGCGCTGATTTAATGACAGAGTTCCGGATGAAGACGCCAGGCTTCTGCGAACAAAAACATCAGAACCATCCGGCAATGTAATTGCCTGAATATTCCTGTTCAGATTGGGAAGTGTTGCATCAAGTCTTAAACCGGGCAGGTAACCTGCCTTATAAGATTGATGGCGCCAGTAACTTCCACGATATCTATGCCTTGCCGCCAAAGCATCCGGTGATTGCTCCCGGGCAATTTCAATAACCTCTTCAAGATTAAGGTGCCGGACTTCAGAAGATTGCTGTGCCGATAAACTTGTATAATTAAAAAAAGAAAGGAAAATAAAGATTAATCCTACAAAAATGCTATACTTCATAAAAAATTATTTAACAATCTGAATTAACAGGGATAAAAACGGGGTAAAAATAGTGTTTTTGTATGTATTAACATTAGGGCTTTTCGTTAAATAAATTTATATATGACTGTAAGTGTTATTTATTATAGATTACAAAATCAATTTAATCTCAACAATATTAGTATGATCAGTTAATTATAAATCATTTACGATATCAAAAGGGATTAATTAGTATATTCCCATCAAAGTAACTGCTATAATGTATGCGAACATTTCTAGCACTAGTTTTTTCCTTTTATTTATTCCTGTGGATATATTGATTCAGATAAAGAATACTAATTTCTATTCTTCTTCAACAAAAGGACGAATAATTTCTGTCCATTTCAAATAACCTTTACCCATAAGGTGAAGCCCGTCATTTGTATACTCCTTGCTAAGTTTACCCTCTTTATCCATAAAGTGCGGATAAAGATCAATGAAAGTAATTCCGTATTCCCCGGCGATCTTTTCGATACCAATATTTACAGCTCTTATTTCATCATCCTTATTCTGGGCACGGGGAAAGTGATCAAACTCATTATTGGTAGGAAAAAGACTCTGCACATAAATTCTCGTTTCCGGAGATTCCAGCTGTATTTTAGAAACAATCCTGCGGTAATTATTCAGAATTACATCTACAGGGGTTTCGCGCGATAGATCATTAATCCCAATGAGAATAAAAATCTTTTCGGGTTGAGATGATACAATTTCATCAAGTCGGTTAAGCACTCCAAAAGTATTATCACCTGAAATACCTCTGTTTATTACCCTGTTGTTTCCCAGCAGTTCACTCCAGTTACCACCATTGGTAATACTGTTGCCCAGCATAATGATTTGTCCTGGTTTTGTTTCCAGGGCCTCGAACAATGAATATCGCTGATCATAAAAATAAAACCGGTAAGTAGAATCCACCTGCCCGACTAAAGGAGATGAAACTAAAATGCCCATTAAAATGGCAATTGTCAGAATGGATCCTGAAGCCATGTATTTCATAGTTTTTTTAATTATTAATAATCAGAAAGCATCATTAATTATCATGCATCACCACGTTTGTCCTGATTTCTCCTACCCCGTGATCTTCTTTCAGGTTTATCATCCTTCTTGTCACGTGATGATTTTCCGGTTGTTCCTGATCCTCTGTTATCATTAAAACCCTGGTCTCTTTTGCCACCGGGTCTTCGCCATTTGGGTTTTCTCCCATCGCTGCGACTTACGGGATTATATTCAGGACCTTTGCCCAGCTCAGCCGGCAGTTCAGGCTTTTTAACGCTATACCCGATTAATTTTTCTACTCCGGCAAATTTACGTTGTTCAAGTTTTCCTATGAATGTAATTGCCTTACCGGTGCGTGCGGCACGTGCTGTGCGACCTACCCTGTGCACATAATCTTCAGGATCACCCGGAGCATCATAATTTATTACGATGCTGATATTATCAACGTCAATGCCACGAGATAACACATCGGTTGCAACAATAACCTTAATAATCTTATTCTTGAACCTTCTCAGAATATCGAGTCGTACATTTTGCTCCAGATCAGAATGGAATGCTTCAACATCTATCTTTCTTGATCTGAGCATTTCATATATCTGCTTCACTTTAACCTTTGTAGAGGCAAAGATGAGCACCGACTCATAGTCCATGCTTCTGAGCAGAGAAATCAATAGCCTGTCTTTCTGATCATCAAAAACCACAAAAGCCTGCTGATCTACCCCTTCAGCAGGTTTCGAAAGAGAAAGATTTATTTTTACCGGATCTTTCAGAATCTTTCTGGCAAGCAATTCTATTTTGGGAGGCATGGTTGCACTAAACATTAAAGTTTGCCTTTTTTCAGGTAAATAACTGATAATACGCATGATATCATCATAAAAACCCATATCGAGCATACGGTCAGCCTCATCAAGTACAAGATGCTTTATGTTAGAAAGATCAATCTTACCCATGCCAAGCATTGCTATGAGTCGTCCCGGAGTAGCCACAACGATATCAACTCCGCTGGTCATACTCTTCTTCTGTGCTTCCCAGCTAATTCCATCACCTCCGCCAAAAACAGCCATTGACCCCACAGAAACAAAATAGCCCAACCCTTCAATCTGCTGATCGATTTGCTGAGCCAGCTCGCGGGTAGGAACAATAACCAGGGTATTAATACCCGTACTTTTATGATCAATAATCTTATGAATTATGGGAAGAACAAATGCAGCAGTTTTGCCGGTACCTGTCTGAGCGCAACCCAGCAGATCCTTTCCTTCAAGAATTGCAGGAACAGCCTGTTGCTGTATTGGTGTAGCCTCTCGGAAGCCCATAGCATCAAGGCCCTGCATCAGAGAATCATCTAATTTGAGTTCTTTGAATAACAATATTTCTTATATTTTAGGTGAATTATTCTATTCCTTTTCAAACAAAGGTAAAAAAACAAAAAGTAAATTTATATTTTGTGTTAACCATTCGATCAGAAATACTTTGTTCATAAACGTGCATCGCTGTTCACAAACGTGCAATCTCTTATAGCTATAAAGGGCATTTTGCTTCTGAAAAAATACATAAAAAAATGAATGACTGCATATTAAGAAAAAAGGCGTATGATTTGTTGCAAATTATATTTACATTAATAAAAACATCAAATTAAAACAAAAATACTATGAAAAAAAATCAAAATTTTTACATCACTGCATTAGTGTTTTTTATTTCTTTTTCGCTACCCGGGCAAGTGTTCTCTTCTGAAGAAGAAGCAGTTAAACAGATAGTACAATCCGCCTATGTTGAGGGATTTCAGAATCTTGGCGGACGGGAAATGATGGAAGCAGGTTTCCATCCAACTTTTGTAATGGTTTTAAATCGTGGAGGTATGCTTACCGATCTGCCGCTAAAAAGGATGATAGAAATTGTTGAACAACGTCAAAACAATCCTGATTATGAGCACCGCACAGTTACGGCAAAAATTCTTGACGTGGATGTAACAGGCAATGCAGCTATGGTAAAACTTGAACTTTACCGCGATGGACGAAAACTTTTTACCGATTATCTGGGATTATATAAATTTGATGAAGGGTGGAAAATTTTCAACAAATTATACCATCAGCATTAGGTTTAAAACCTTCTAATCTTCAAAACAAGGGATAAATATCATACCTTTGCACGGTTTATATTTATCTCGTAACATATGTTACTGAACAGTTTTTTCGAAACATTTCAGCAAAATGTAATGGCAACAAGCTGGCTTGAGATTATTGCAGTAATCTTTGGCCTGCTAAGTGTCTGGTATGCCAAAAAGGCCAATATTCTGGTATATCCTACCGGCATAGTTTCAGTTTTGATTTATGTGTATATCCTTATTGAGCCTAAGCTTTATGCCGATATGGGTATAAATTTCTTTTATTTTCTGATGAGTGTTTACGGCTGGTATATGTGGACACGCAAAGGTCCGGAAAAGAAGGTTATCCCTATCAGGTGGAACACCAAAAATCAGCAGCTGTTAGGAATTGCTGCCGTAATCGTCTTTTATTTTGTTATACTGGGCATGCTTTGGTTATTCAACAAGAATGACACAGATTACCTTGAAACTTATGTGTATTTCGAAGGTTTGAAGCTGATGTATGTTGACTCTTTCACAACTTCAATATTCCTTGTGGGTATGTTATTCATGGCATTAAAACGCATTGAAAACTGGATTTACTGGATCATAGGTGATGTAATATCCGTACCCCTTTATTTCGAAAAGCAATTGGTTTTTACCAGCTTCCAGTATTTTGTTTTTCTGGGCATTGCTATAGCAGGGCTTTTTTCATGGATAAAAATCTATGAAGAGTCAAAAAAAACAGGAGCAAAAAACATTGCTCCTGAAGAAAAAATTCCTGTTGAACATGTATTAGAAAAATAATCAGGCAATATTTGTATAAACCGCCTGAATATCATCATCATCGTCAATCTTATCAATTAACTTATCTATTTCTTCCAGTTGTTCTTCAGTGAACTCAACGGGTGAGTTGGGAATTCTTTGCAGATTTGCCTTTGTAATTTCAATACCCTTTTCTTCAAGAGCATGATTCAAAGAACCAAAGTCTGTATAATCAGCATACAGATATAAAGTCCCTTCATTTTCTTCTATCTGTTCCAGGCCGGCATCAATCAATTCAAGTTCCATTTCTTCAATATCCATCTCATCAGTTTTTTCAAACTGAAAAACTGCCTTCCGGCTGAAAAGGAAATCCAGCGAACCTGTTGGTACGAGCCCTCCCCCTGCTTTATTAAAGTAAGATTTTATATTGGCAATGGTACGGGTAGTGTTATCCGTAGCACATTCAATAACTACCAAAACACCATGCGGCCCTTTGCCTTCATATAGAATTTCAGTATAATCAGCTGCATCCTTGCCCGATGCCCTTTTGATGGCGGCATCAATATTATCCTTAGGCATATTTTGGGCTTTGGCATTTTGAATAGCCGACCTGAGACGTGGATTCAGATCAGGATCAGCTCCTCCTTCCTTTACAGCAACTGTAATAGCTTTGGCAAGCCTTGGAAATACTTTCGACATTTTATCCCAGCGCTTCTCTTTCGCAGCCCTGCGATATTCAAATGCTCTTCCCATAAAAAAATATATTATGTTTTCTGTTAATAATTCAGCGCAAATGTATAAAAAAAAAGGGCGATAAATAATACCCGCCCAAAACAAAAAAACTCAGAAAATATTAGCAGATCAAGAACCTGATGCATTGGTTTCCGGTAACTCAACTTCTCAAATTACAATAACTTAGCTTTGCAACAATTTGATGAATTTTTTTGTTTTATTTAATAATCAAACAAAAACCAGATATGAAAAAAATCATCTATGAAACTTACGGTAATGCGGATGTTCTGAAGCTTACAGATTCACCCGTTCCTGAACCCTCCAAAGGCGAAGTACTTATAAAAGTGATGGCAGCAGGGATTAATCCGGTAGATTACAAAGTGAGAAACGGCAGTTTAAGATTTATATTCAGGGCGAAGTTTCCCCGGACACCGGGAGGTGAAATAGCAGGCATTATTGAAAAAAACGGACCCAATGCATCAATATTCCATACCGGAGACAAAGTGTATGCAATGTTGCCTATTGGTGTTGGTGGTTATTCTGAATATGTTTGTGTAAAAGAAGATTTAGTAAGTAAAATGCCTGAAAATATTTCATTCACTGAAGCAGCAGCCATACCACTTGCCGGAATAACAGCCTTGCAATCCCTGAGAGATAGAGGGCACATAAGATCATGGATGCATGTGCTGATAAATGGAGGATCGGGAGGTGTAGGGTCATTGGCAATTCAAATAGCAAAAGCTTACAACAGTGAAGTAACTGCTGTATGCTCAGAAAAAAATATAGAATTTGTAAAAAATCTGGGTGCTGATCATGTGATTAATTATGAGAAGGAGGATTTCACCCAATCAAATAATCAATATGATATAATATTTGATGCTGTGGCAAAATCATCTTTTTCGGAATCGAAAAAGGTAATAAAAAGAAAGGGCAGTTACATTACAACCATACCGAAACCATCTGTAATGTTAAGGCAAATAATAAATCCGCTGCTTTCCAGGCAAGTATATGGAATTATGGCAAAACCCGGAAGCGATGAGTTAAATTACCTGGCAAAACTGGTGGCAGAAGAGAAACTAAAACCACCAATTGAAAAGGTATATGAACTTGGAGAAGCATCAGATGCACACCGCCATATTGAAACCGGAAGGGTAAGAGGTAAACTCGTAATTACGATAAATCACTAAATAGTGTTGTTTAAATTATGCTTTCTCGAAAAATGGCATTAATTTTGAAATAAGATCGGCTTAATATACGAAAGCATCAATCCAATTTAAACCTAAATAATTCGTCATGAAAAAAATTATTTTGTTTTTTACTGTAATCACTTTATTTGCTGCAAGCACTTTTTCGCAGGAAAATACCCGAATGCGCCCCAAAGACCGTTTGATCGTCGGGATTTTCACTGATATCTGGTCAAACCTGCCCGATGAAATGGAAACCAAAACCATAAATCGCGGTATTACAATCGATTATCTTCAGGACTTTCCAATAAGTACTTCCAATTTCAGTTTTGCTGCAGGATTGGGCTTTACAAGCCATAACCTATACAGTGACCATGGTTATTCATTTGATTTTAATCCTATTAATTCTGAACTTGAATACAAAAACAAAATTAGCCTGAATTATCTTAATATTCCTGTGGAATTGCGTTTCAGAACCCGCAATACCCCGAATACTTTCCGGATTCACGCAGGTGTAAAAGCAGGATTATTGATAGATGCCCATACAAAATACGTTGGAGAAGTTACACCTGGCGGCAGGGAAACAAAGTTTAAAGAAGGAAAACTAAACAATATTGAAAATTTCCTGGTGGGTGTTCACGGCCGTATAAGTTATGGCAGAGTAAATCTGAACACATTTGTCAATCTTACCAACATTTTTGAAGAAAATAACGCAACTGATGCAGGGGTGTTTAGTGTGGGATTATCTTTTATTATATTCTAACTTTGCAAATAATAAAACATCAATAACATAATTGCAACGCCTGTAATAAACCCCGTATAAACCTGGGGTGGATTATGGGCGTTAAGTTTTATGCGCGCTGTTCCGAGAATACCGGAAACGAGTAAGCTTGAGATAATAAGAAAGGGCATATCATACCTGAGTAATATTGATAATGCTATAAGAAATCCTGTAAATCCACCAATTGACATCATGTGGATGCTTATTTTCCAGTAAAAAGTAATTACGAATCCCGCCAAGGTTACCATGGTAGCACCAACAATAAAATAATTTAGCACAGATGGTAATTTCGCTTGCCGGAAGAGGTAATATGTAAAGAGATAAAAAAGAATCGATATCAATACCGGGATAATCCTGTCGGTTCTTATATCAAGCAAGACACTTGAGATCAGTCCTATTCTTTTCAGAAATAAAATAGCGAGCAAAGGTGCAATGCAGGTATTTATAAAAACAATAATAATGATTAGCCTTTGGGCCTGGGCTGAAACAGAAAATGCAACATATGAAGGGATGGCAAATAAAATGATTATGGCAATGCCCGGCATAAACAGTGGGTGAAATACCGCACTTACAAGGCGCGCCCAGAAATCTTTTTTGTTTATCAAACCAGCTCCTTTCTTAACCTGGCAACAGGAATATTCAACTGTTCGCGATATTTGGCAACCGTTCTTCGCGCAATATTATACCCTTTATCTTTCAAAATTTTGGTGAGCTGATCATCTGTAAGCGGTTTTGTTTTATTTTCCGCAGTTATGCAATCCTTAAGTATTTTTTTTACTTCACGGGTTGAAACCTCTTCTCCTTCTTCATTTTGTAATGATTCTGAGAAAAGTGTTTTCAGCAGGAAAGTTCCATAGGGTGTTTGAACATATTTGCTGTTGGCTACCCTTGAAATGGTTGAAATATCAAGTTGTACAATATCAGCAATATCTTTAAGGATCATTGGCCTGATTTTGGTTTCATCCCCTGTAAGGAAATACTCTTTCTGAAAGCTAAGAATAGCTTCCATGGTAACCAGCAAAGTATTCTGTCTTTGTCTGATGGCATCAATAAACCATTTTGCTCCATCAAGTTTTTGCTTCACAAACATAACGGCTTCCTTTTGCCTGGCACTGGATTTGCCCTTTTGCTCAGCCATGGTTTCGAGCATATCGGCATAGGTCCGGTTTATGCGCAATTCGGGAGCATTACGTGAATTCAGGGTGAGTTCAAGGTTGCCATTGTTTGTTGAAACGATAAAATCAGGCACAACATACTGGGCCGATCGTCCGGCTTCTGTTAGTGTATTACCCGGCTTTGGATTCAGTTTTAAAACTTCATCAATGGCAGCTTTGAGCTCTACATCACTGAGATTATGTTTCTTTTGAATCTTCTGGTAATGTTTTTTGGTGAAATCGTTGAAATTCTTCTCCAATAACAATTCAGCATCATTTAAAGATTTGCTGCCATTTTTCTTTCTTCTGATCTGAAGAAGCAAACATTCCTGAAGGTCTCTTGCTCCTACTCCTGGAGGGTCAAATTCCTGAATTACACGCAGCAACCCCAATACTTCTTTAAAGTCAGTTCTTATATTTAAAGCAAAAGCAAGGTCATCAATAAGTGAATGAATATCTCTTTGCAGGTAGCCGGCATCATCAATATTACCGATGATATGCCTTGCGATTTGCTCTTCCTGCTCTGTTAGTTCCCTTAAACCCAGTTGCGACAGAAGGTGTTCCTGAAAGCTGAAAGCCGAAGAAATTGGAATTTCTTTATGTTCATCATCAGCACTGGTATTGTTAGCTGCCAGCTTATAGTTTGGTATTTCATCATCTTCAATGTAATCTGATATATCAAACTCATTGTCAGGGTCATTTTCCGGTTCATCAAAGTCTTTATCATCAGGATCTACTTCATATTCATCTCCAAACTCTTCATCACTATCATCAAAATCCTCCAAATCATCATCAGCACCTTCCTCCAGGGCAGGATTTTCTTCAATTTCTTCTTTAATACGTTGTTCAAGCAATACGGTAGGTAACTGCAGCAGTTTCATGAGTTGAATCTGCTGCGGTGACAATTTCTGTAATAGCTTTTGCTGTAGCCGTTGCTTTAACATTTTAGGGTATTATTTAAACTCACTGTGCTAATATAATTTCAATATTTATGATGTTGCCAAATTAAGAATTTTTTTCCATAATCCCGGTTTGCAGTATACTAAAATTCGGCATTTTGCGGAGCCCGGGGGAAGGGTATTACATCACGGATATTGCCCATACCTGTTATAAATAACATAAGTCGTTCAAAACCAAGCCCAAACCCACTGTGAGGTGCAGTTCCAAATTTTCGGGTTTCAAGATACCACCATACATCCTTTTCCGGGATGTTCATATCTCTGATCCTGGAGATTAAGGTATCGTAATTTTCTTCCCGCTGACTGCCACCAATGATCTCTCCGATTTTCGGGAAAAGCACATCCATTGCTCTCACGGTTTTTCCATCATCATTTACTTTCATGTAAAACGCTTTGATCTCACGGGGATAATCAGTTAAGATGACCGGTTTCTTAAAGTGCTTCTCAACCAGGTATCTTTCATGTTCTGATTGAAGATCAACACCCCATGAAACGGGATATTCAAATTTCTGACCCGATTGCTCAAGTATTTCAACTGCCTTTGTATAGGAAATTCTTTCAAAAGTGTTTTCAGTAACAAATTTCAAACGTTCCAGCAGATCATTATCATACATTTTCTGCAGGAATTCAAGGTCATCGGTACAATTTTTCAGGATATATGAAATAAGATATTTAAGGAAATCTTCAGCAAGATCCTGATTGTCGTGAATATCATAAAAGGCCATTTCGGGCTCAATCATCCAGAACTCAGCAAGATGCCGTGATGTATTGGAGTTTTCTGCACGAAATGTAGGTCCGAATGTATAAATATTTGAGAGTGCCAGTGCACCCAGCTCACCTTCCAGTTGTCCGCTTACCGTGAGGTTGGTTTCTTTACCGAAAAAGTCCTGCTCAAAATCAATTTTGCCTTCAGGTGTTTTGGGTATATTGTTCAGATCAAGAGTTGTTACTCTGAACATGGCCCCTGCACCTTCTGCATCAGATCCGGTAATTATGGGTGTGTGCAAATAATAGAAACCATGATCATTGAAATATTTATGTATAGCAAATGAAAGAGCATGCCTGATCCTGAAAATCGCTCCAAAAGTATTGGTGCGCGGCCGCAAATGAGCAATCTCACGCAAAAACTCAAGTGAGTGCCCTTTCTTTTGCAATGGGTAAGTATCAGGGTCAGCACTGCCATAAACTTCAATTTCAGATGCAATGATCTCAACCTTCTGGCCCTTGCCCTGAGATTCAACCAGTCTGCCATTTACCGATATACATGAGCCTGTTGTCACCTGTCTTAACAGCTCATCATTATTAAACTCCTGAACATCAACAACTATCTGTATATTATGTATAATACTGCCATCGTTCAAGGCAATAAAGGCAACATTTTTATTCCCCCTCTTGGTTCTTGCCCAACCTTTTACGTTCACCTGTTTTTCCAGTAGATCTGTGTTATCATTTTTCAATAAATCATAAACCCGTTTTCTTCTCAATTGCTCCATAAGTATTTCAATAAAATTAATTCGATTACATGTTTTTCTTAATCTGTATCACCAACCTGAAAATAACTGTAATTTAGGCCGGATGCAAAATTAATAGAAATTTGCGAAGTCATCAATTTCACTTCAATACTGCAAAAAGTAAATCCATCCGGATTAACCATGTATGAATGTAATAGAAATATTAATAAGCTTTTATAGTTTATCGATGATAATAAGCGCCGGTCCAAATTAAACAGATATTCAACAGGAATTTCTTTGTCAATTCAATTAACTCAATCTTCCGTTATTCAACTTTTTGCTTCAAAAATATTCCAGTTCTTAATTTTTTTTAAAAAATCTTAGTATACTTGCAAAGTAAAAAAACCGGCATGAAATCGTGTATTTTTCTTTTTATCAGCAAAATAAAAGTAACCCCCTGGGACCTCTGATTTCAGACAGTCATTAAATCGCAGGTTACTTTTCTCCTGATAATCAATAAGAAAAATCACGATTTTTTTATTTCAAATCACAACCAAAACTCAAACAAATACAAAAATCTTATGAAGAAAAAACTATTTGGTTTCATTGTTATGGTTTTATTTGGTTTGAGCATAACAGCCCAGACCATAAACATAACAGGAACCGTAACTTCTGTAATGGAAGATGATATGCCTTTGCCGGGAGCTACGGTTCAGATTAAAGGAACTACAATTGGTACGGCAACCAATTTGGACGGTCGTTATCAGATTGAAGCAGCTGCAACAGACACATTAATTTTCTCCTATGTGGGCATGATAAGTGAAACTGTTCCAATTGAAGGGAGAAATATTATCAATGTAGGTCTGAGAATGGATATTGCCCGCCTCGGAGAGGTTGTGGTTGTAGGCTATGGGACCGAATCCAGTCGTCTGGTATCAGGTTCACTGGGTGTAGTTAGTGAAAGTGAGATGCGCGATGTGCCCATGCGTACACTTGATGGAGTTTTGCAAGGGCGGTCGGCCGGCGTACAAATTACTCAGAATGCAGGAAACCCGGGGGCGGCAACATCAGTGCGTATAAGAGGTAACAGCTCTATTTCTGCAGGAAATGAGCCTTTGTATGTTATTGACGGAATACCTATGACCACCGGAAACTATGGTCAGATCGGTTTTTCCGGACAAGGTATCAATGCTTTATCAGACATTAACCCCAATGACATTGAGTCGATCACCGTACTGAAAGACGCATCTGCTGCTGCTATTTACGGTGCCCGGGCAACCAACGGTGTTATAGTTATTACTACACGCCGCGGTAGTGAAAAACGAACCGATATTAACTTTAACATGTCCATGGGCAGACAGGAGGCAGCAAATGTATTACAAATGCTTAATGCTGACCAGTGGCATGATTATCGTGGCACAGAACCTGATCCTGATAACCCGGTTGACACAGACTGGCTAAGTAAAATCTTCAGGGCAGCTCCAATGAGCAGCTATGAATTATCAGCAAGCGGTGGAGATGAGAAAACCCAGTTCTATATTTCGGGTAATTATTTTATGCAGGAAGGTATTATTATAGGTACTGATTTTCAAAGATTAAACGGAAGGCTTAACCTTGATCACAAAGTAAATTCAAATGTTACCATAGGCGGTAGTCTCGGAACAAGTTATTCTTTGAATAACCGTGTTGAAGGCGACAGATCGCTGCATGGGGTATTGCCAAATGCTATTTCCATGGCACCCATCTATCCTGTTTACAACGAAGACGACACTTATAACCAGGATGGCTTTTTTGCAAACCCCATAGCAATTGGGAATGAAGCTATCAACGAAGCGCATTCTTACCGGACAATTGGTAATGCTTTTGCAGATATCACATTCCTCGATAACTTTACCTTCAGCACAAAATGGGGTATGGATTACCTGAGTTTGAGAGAACACAGTTATGATCCAACTACTACCCGCCAGGGTGCTATAACCAACGGATTGGGTATTGAAGCTCAAACCAGTGTTCTGAATGTAGTATCAAACAATCTTATACGTTACAACAACAGTTTTCTGGAAGTACACAACCTGGAAGTATTAGGCGGTTATTCATTTGAAATGTTCCAGCGCCGTATACAATACGCTGCAGGTATTGATTTTCCGGGTGCCTATTTCCAGTATCTGCTTGATGCCGGAACCATCAGATCAGCTGAAGCCAGAGCCACCGACCGGGGTATCAATTCTTACTTCGGGCAAATGAGATACAATTACGATTATAAATATATTGTGTCTTTAAGTGGTAGATTTGATGGATCATCCAAATTCGGACCCAATAACAGATATGGTTTCTTTCCGGCAGTTTCATTTGCATGG
>CAYXIT010000003.1:28540-29617 GCA_964465275.1 uncultured Bacteroidales bacterium
ATTATATTTTCGATGGTGCTATAGGAAATTATTTAGTAGGTCATTTTGAAAAAATTAATTCACCTCAAGGTCTCGTCTTCTTAACAGAAGAATCTTTCTTTCAAAACCTGAAAGCAACCATAAATGAATTCAGGATAAGAACCAGTTATGGTCTTACAGGTAATGACGGAATACCCGATTTTGCATACATGGACCTTTACAGGGGAAGAGCAAATTATCGTCAGCAGGCTGGTATAGCCCCCACAGGCATACCAAACCCTGACCTCAAATGGGAAACCACAAGACAATTCAACATTGGTACAGATATCGAATTTTTTGATGAAAGAATTGCACTTGCCCTGGATTATTACCACAATATTACATCAGATTTATTGTTTAACAGACCTGTTTCCTTCACATCAGGGTTTACTTCAATTACTTCCAACATCGGTGAACTTGAAAACAGGGGTATTGAAGTTTCATTGACCACACTCAATGTTAGTACCGATCAGTTTTCTTGGGAAACAAAGTTTAACCTGAGCCATAATAAGAACAAGGTCCTGTCACTTTATAAGGATCAAAACCTCCTGGACCTTGACAGATATAGCCCCAGTGCGGTAATTGTAGGTGAGCCCATGAGTGTATTTTATGGTTTCAGAAGTTTGGGTGTTGACCCCAGTACCGGAGATATTGTTTGGGATGATATTGACGGAAACGGAGAAATCAACTCTGACGACCGTACGATCATTGGTGACCCCAATCCTTTATTTACCGGAGGATTTACCAATAACCTGATGTACGGACCCTTTGAGCTAAACCTTTTTATTCAGTTTTCTTATGGCAACGATATATTCAATGCAACACGAATATTTATTGAAGCAATGAAGGGACCCGATAATCAAAGTGTTGCCATACTGGATCGCTGGCGACAGCCAGGCGACGTAACAGATATTCCACGAGCATCAGAAAACGACCCTAATGCCAACAATCGCATTTCTTCAAGGTTTGTTGAAGACGGATCCTATGCCCGACTTAAGAACCTTACTTTCTCTTACAATGTGAAACGCCAATGGGTTCAGCGAATTGGTATACAAAGTG
>CAYXIT010000003.1:29627-44797 GCA_964465275.1 uncultured Bacteroidales bacterium
CTCGTATATTCTTCACCGGAGCAAACCTTATTACTGTAACCAATTATTCAGGTATGGATCCTGAAGTAAATTACAGAGGTGACAGTAACCTGCTCAGGGCCACTGATTTTTTTACTTACCCACAGGCGAGAACCTATACGTTTGGAATTAATTTAAGACTTTAAAACAGGATAAAAATGAAAAAAACGATTTATATCTCAGCGATTTTGATCTGGATTTTGGGTGCATGTGATGTACTTGATGTACAGCCCTACCACTCCATGCCTTCAGATGAAGCTATAACAGATTCAGCGCAGGTACAAAGCGGTATTATTGGTTGTTACGATGCCCTTCAGAGTGGTGGTTATTATGGAATGGATTATGTGATCTGGGGCGACCTGCCGGCTGACAATCTCACCCATGTCGGAATCACAGTTACATGGGCCGATATTGATAATAACAACATACTCGCCGATAATGGCCTTGTGGAAGGAACATGGGATGCAATATACGGTGTTCTTAGCCGGGTAAATAATGTTATTGAACAGATTCCCGCTATTGAAAATGAAAAACTTTCTCAAACAGGAAAGAATACAGCTGAGGCTGAACTCAGATTTTTACGTGCCCTGGCACATTACGATCTGATGCGGCTTTTCGGGCCCATTCCTATTCGGGATCGTGCTGTAACAGCCGATGAAGAAAGCCTTAACCCCCCAAGGAACAGTATTGATGAAGTTTTACAAAGTGTAAATACCGACCTTGATTTTGCAATTTTGCATCTGCCAGATGAACCCATCATCAGAGGAAGGGCGTCCCTGCCTGCTGCTGTGGCACTCAAAGCAAGGGTAGCCCTGCATCAGTATTATATAACTGAAAATACAGAATTTTTAACCCGTGCGATAACCCATGCCACTGAAGTAATAAATCATCCTTCACTGGAAATTGAACCCGATTATGCAAATTTGTATTCCCTTGAACCCACCAGCGAGTCCATTTTTGAAGTATCTTATAATGAGCAGGACAGAAACCTTACTGCCCGTTATTTTGCACATACTTCGCTTGCAGGCAGATATGAATTTTCACCCACTGACTTTTATCTGAATTCTTTTGATGAAGATGATTTACGCAAAGAGATCTCCGTTGCTTTTGCCGGATCAGACCCATATGTTGTGAAATTCAACGATGTGGCCTCCGGAACAGATCCGGTTTATGTACTCCGACTGGCAGAAATGTATCTGATAAGAGCCGAGGCAGCAACTATTTTACAGGAAGATACTGATGAAATACTCAGTGACATAAACCAGATTAGAGAGAGAGCCGGATTAACACCAGCTACTATGACCAGCTATACGGCACTGGCAATTGAAATTGAGTCGCAAAGGCAGAAAGAATTTGCGTTTGAAGGCCATCGCTGGTTTGATCTTGTAAGAACAGGCAAGGCCATCGATAGGCTCGAAAATGTAACAAACATAAACCAAACTCTTTTCCCGATTCCCCAGGCTGAGATCATTTCCAATGATAATCCGGGGATGTACCAAAATGATGGTTATTAACAACAATAAAAAAATAGAAGCATGAAAAAGATATCAATTTATTTCCCTTTTCTCGTTGTTTTTATCCTGCTGATGGTTACACTTACAGCATGCAAGGATGATGAATTTGATGTTCCTCCGGCCAGCACCCAGGCTGCATTTGATTATGAAGTTACTGTTATTGTAGTTGATGAGGAGGAAGGTATAGAACACTATGAAGTAAATCTGACCAATAAGTCGGTACTCGCTCAATCCTACTTCTGGGATTTTGGCAACGGCGAAACATCAACCGAAGAAAATCCAACAGTTACTTACACCAGCTCAGGAAGCTACACAATTTCCCTATCAGTAGAACCCATGAACGATGTTTACTATAATAATCTGACTCAAAGTGTTTCATTATCCTTTGGTAAAATAGAAATATTGTTCGAAGACTTTCACGAAGGAATCGATTATCTGGATGAAGATACATGGGCACCTGAAGGTTGGCAAACCATTGATAATGATGGTGACGGTTTTAACTGGTTTGCCAGTTACCGCGTAGAAGAAAATGATACTATCTATTCATTGCGCAGTCAGTCATGGACATCTGCAACAGGACCACTGGCTCCTGATAACTGGCTTGTTACTCCCGAAGTTGATCTCACAGAATACAGTGAGGGAGCTACGATAACCTTCAGATTTACAGTAGGTGTAACTGCAAGCACTCCTGAATACCGCAAGGAAAACTACGGAATTCTTGTCTCGGAAGGAAACGATAACATTGACAATTTTGAACTGCTCCTGGAAGAAACCTTTACAGAAGATACTCCAAGAATGACACCATTAGAAAGAATTGTTGATATATCAGAGTATGCCGGTGAGGTTGTTTACCTGGCCATCAGACATTTTAATGTAACCGATAATGACAGGATTTTTGTTGAAGAGGTTGAAATTTTTGCAATTGAATAATACTCACATAATAACAGGGAAAGCCGGTTATAGCTGGCTTTTCCTGTTCAATCCCCTGACTTTATGAAATGGTTTTTATTGATAATTGTATCTGTTTTTTCTTTAGCTTCCTGTAATCTGTCTGACAATACTGCAAAAGAGCAGGATAATGAATTCAAGGGCAGCTTATTCATAATTGGTGGTGGCAGCCGGCCTGATCATCTCGTTAACCGAATGATTGATGAAGCCAATCTGCGTAATGAAGGCTACGCCGTAATTTTACCCATGTCAAGTTCAGTAGCTGATTCAGCTATCATATGGGCATCGGAACAATTTTACCGTAATAGAATTGAAAATATTACAGGATTCAATTTCTTACCCGGTGGGGACCGCCCGCTTCATTGGATCGACTCAATAAAAAATGCTTCCCTGATTTATATCAGCGGAGGTGATCAGAATCGTTTCATGGCTATTGCCGGAGAAAATGAAATTGAAGAAGCCATACATCATGCTTACAAAAACGGAGCCGTGATAGCCGGAACAAGCGCCGGAGCAGCAGTAATGAGCGAATTAATGATTACCGGAGATGAATTGCGCTACCCCGATTACACATCCACCTTTCGCACTATTGAATCTGATAATATTAAGATTGGAAGAGGCCTGGGTTTGGTTAACACAGCCATTATTGATCAGCATTTTGTATATCGAAGCCGCCATAACCGTCTGTTTACTGCCGTTATCGAATACCCTGATCAGATGGGAATAGGAATTGATGAATCAACAGCCCTACTTATAAAGGGCAATGAAGCTGAAGTTGTGGGAGAATCACAAGTAATGGTTTTTAAAAACCCCGACAACTCATATAAAGAAAAAAATATTAAACTGGGAGCACTTAATCTCCAGGTTGATATATACCTGCCTGGCGAAAAATTTCCAATGATTTCACACAAATAAAAAATATCCAATGCTGAAAAAAGTTCCACACACATATGTTATTGTTTTTGGTATTATTGTAATAGCTGCTGTTTTAACCTGGTTTATCCCACCAGGAAAATACGTTGAAGTAACTACGGTTGTTGATGGTAAGGAAACAACCGGGATGGTATTCTTTTACGAAGAAGACCTGCCTGCAGAATATCAGGATCAATTTGACAGCAATGTACAAACCTGGCAGGTATTTTCAGCACTTTTTAAGGGTTTCGTAAAGCAAAGCAATATCATTATTTTTATTTTAATGATAGGTGGAGCCTTTTGGATCATGAACCACAGCAGAGCAATCGATGTAGGAATATTTGCCTTCCTCAGGTTTACCCGAAAGCTTGAGAATAATAGATTGATGCGCAAAATCGGAGTGGATAATATCATCATTGTACTGATCATGATTCTTTTCAGCTCATTTGGTGCTATATTCGGAATGAGTGAAGAAACCATTGCATTTGTAATAATTCTTATACCCCTTGCCATTTCTATGGGATATGATTCTTTAACAGGCGTAAGTATGGTGTATATTGCTGCTCATCTGGGATTTGCCGGTGCCATACTTAATCCTTTTACAATTGGTATAGCGCAAGGATTGGCTGATTTACCTCTTTTTTCCGGTATTGAATATCGTTTATTTGCCTGGGCAGTGATCAATATTGTGGGAATATTTTTTGTACTACGTTATGCCCACAAAGTCAGGAAAAATCCCACATCTTCAATCATGTATGAAGAAGATTCTTACTGGCGCAAGCGTGAAGAATCAGAATCTGCTGAGATAACCTATTATACCCCTTTAATGGCATGGGTTGTTTATGGAGTTATTTCTGCAGCACTGGTAATTTTCTCGTTCATCTATCCTGAGACAACAATGACTGTGGGGAACAGTTCTTTTACTTTTTGGGTTTTACCTCTTTTTACAGTACTTTTCGCTATACTGGGTGTAATCACATTACGAAAGTCGGTTCATTTTTTTATTCTCCTGCTATTGGGATATACCATAATATTTCTTATAGTAGGTGTTATGGGCTATGGCTGGTATGTTATGGAAATTGCCACTTTGTTCCTGGCAATGGGAATTGCCAGCGGACTTGCCATAAACAAATCTGCTGATGATATCGCAAAACTTTTTCTGGAGGGTGTTAAGGATATTATGTCAGCAGCGATTATAGTTGGTCTTGCTGGAGGAATAATAGTTGTGCTGGAAGATGGTGGTATTATTGATTCTATACTTTACGGGCTTTCAAAATCAATGGGTAACTTTGGCAATGTGGCTTCCGTTGGGGTCATGTATGTCATACAAACCATAATAAACATCGTTATTCCTTCAGGTTCTGCCAAAGCAGCCATAACAATGCCTATCATGGCACCCTTCAGCGATTTGATAGGAATATCGCGCCAGGCAACCGTTATGGCATTTCAGTTTGGTGATGGTTTTACCAACATGATCACACCAACTTCAGGTGTACTGATAGCTGTTTTGGGTGTTGCCAGAATTCCCTATCATAAATGGGTAAAATGGGTATGGCCTTTGATCATTACAATGATCATACTTGGATTCCTGCTGCTTATACCCACTGTAACAATGGAATTGAGTGGTTTTTAACAATTACTATGTTGCTTTACTTTATTTGTATTACAAGGTATCTGTTTGCACTCCAGAATCGATCAGGATTAATGATCACGAGTTTGTTTTCCTGATCATCGCTTATTATTTCATAGGAATCTGCCGGGTGGGTTGTAATCAGTTCCGGTTCATCTCCGATTATAGTGATCTCAAAATCGCGGGTAATATCAATCCGGGTGAAAAAATCCTTGTTAAAATCATCTTTTAACCTGTTGCTGCGACCTATCCCGAGGAAACCACCTTCTCTGGAAATAATATCATGTTCAACCAGCTCACGGCGCGAACCCATAGCAAACCAGGCAGCATTCATTTCAAGGGTTTGCTCTTGCAATAACTGACTCTTCATCTGTGATTCCTGCTCCAGGGTGTCAACCCTTGCCATAAGAAAATCAACCTGGAGATTCATTTTAGAAAGTTGGTCTCTTAACATTTGTATTTCTATTTCCTTTTCTTCAATAGACTGATTCAAACGTGCCACCATCTGCTCAAAACCTGCAATCCGTTGATCAGCATTACGTATGCGATTATTAAGGCTGGTGATAAGTTCGCGGTTTTTCTCCATGAGTTCACCAATCAGAATAATATCCTGATTTATACGATCCTGTTGGTTGGTTGCCAGTTCCAACTGACCGGATGTTTCACCCGAAATGATTTCTTCTCTTTCTTTAATGATTTGCAGATTCTCTTCAATCTGATTTAGATCATCAAAATAAGCATCAACATTATCAAGGTTCGTCTGCAACTCATCTTTCAACTGCTGGTTTTCTTCCTGCAATTTCTGTAATTCTTCAGTATTCTGATTGCATGAGTAAAACAGAAATAAGACTGAGAGTACAATTGAGAATTGAAAATGTTCCTTAAAAATTGATTTAGGTAAGATCAGAAAACGGATTCTTTCATTAATGCTGGGTTTCATATTGTGTGGTTTTAAGATAATAATAATTGTATATAATATACAAGCTGGATTTTTACCCAAATATAACGCAATCAGGAAGGAAAAAATATTTTTTCAGGAAAAAATTATTGCTTTATAAAAAGAGGAAGCCGGCAGCGGGGAACTGCCGGCCGAGGAAAACAAAAGGGAATAATAAATTTAATAATAAATATAGAAATTTCAAAATTATCATCCTCATTTTTAGAAAAACAAGCAAACATAATTAAAACAATTCATAAGCCATTCTACAACCTGTTTTATGACTTTTCACAAATTAATTTTTTATTGGGAAAAGCTATTGAGCCAATTTTTGTAATTTTGAACCCAATGTAAAAAGGATTCAACCTAAAATCTGTATGTAAAATAAAAAAGTAAGAAAAATGACAGCTAATTTGATGAAGAATATTGAACCCGGTGTTGTTACCGGAGAAAAAGTACAGGAACTTTTTAAAATTGCGAAGGAAAACCATTTTGCACTTCCTGCAGTTAACGTAATTGGTACACATTCAATCAATGCAGTGCTTGAAACTGCCAAAGAAGTTAATTCACCTGTTATTATCCAGTTTTCAAATGGGGGAGCTCATTTTTATGCCGGAAAAAGTTTGTCAAATGAAAACCAAAAGGCAGCAATTGCCGGAGCCATTTCAGGGGCAAAACATGTGGCCTTGCTTGCAGAGCATTATGGTGTGAGAGTAATAATGCACACCGATCATGCAGCAAAAAAATTACTTCCATGGATTGATGGACTGATTGAAGCATCCGAAGAACATTTCAAAGAATTTGGCAAGCCGTTATTCAGTTCTCATATGCTTGATCTTTCTGAAGATCCACTTGAAGAAAATATCGACATTTGTGTTCGTTACCATGAAAGAATGAGCAAAATAGGTATGACTCTGGAAATCGAACTGGGTGTTACCGGTGGTGAAGAAGATGGTGTTGACAATACAGGGATTGACAGTTCAAAGCTTTACACTCAGCCCGAGGAAGTTGCTCAGATGTACGAGGCTCTCAATAAAATTTCCAATAAATTTACCATTGCTGCATCTTTCGGCAATGTACATGGTGTTTATAAGCCGGGTAATGTAAGACTTGAGCCCAAAATTCTTGATAACTCACAAAAATTTATTGAAGAAAAATACAAAACCCTACCCAAACCGGTAAATTTTGTATTTCATGGTGGCAGCGGTTCGTCGCGCGAAGAGATCAGGGAAGCAATATCTTATGGAGTAATAAAAATGAATATTGACACCGATACACAGTGGGCTTTTTGGGATGGTGTTAAAAACTTCTATAAGAAAAATGAAGGCTACCTCCAGAGTCAGATCGGGAACCCTGAAGGTGAAGATAAGCCCAACAAAAAGTTCTACGATCCGCGTGCATGGCTCAGGAAAGGTGAAGAAAGCCTGAGAGACAGACTGAAACTCGCCTTTGAAGATTTGAATGCCATTGACAGAAACTAAAAAAAGCCGGGCAAAAAGCCCGGCATTTTTTTTAATTATTTTCCGGCTCAGTTATTTCATCCAAATCTTTATCAAGGGGTGGAAAATTTATTTTATCAACTACAATTATAGCCGAAAGATAAGTTGATGATACCCGGTTGAGAAACCTTATAGCATCAAGCCTGGTCCTGAAATCCCCAACCCTTAATTTATAATAAGGCTCATCATATGAAATATAAGATGGAATATTTGGGTATTGAGCATCAAACTCTGCTTTTACCCTGTCAGTTCTTAACTTGGAGCGATTGCCAGAGTCAGTATAGATTTGCACCCTGAAACCACTCATACCATTGCGTTGATTAATTCTCCTTTGCGCTTCCTGCAATTGATCCACCCGCTCATCCCTTTTCAGGTAATTATTTTCAGAATTATAATTACTTTGCTGCCGGGTATTCTGGGCATTAAGCGCAGTAAAGAGCGAAAAAAACAATATCAGCATTAGTATTTTTATCATACCATCTTCTTTAAGGGAAATGTAAAGTTACTGGCTTATTTTACAAAACGGTAAAGTTTGAATTAAATTATAAAACAGAAAAACAGGATTATGAACCAACTATCGACTTTAGTATGCCAGAGCAAATACCACTCTTTGCGATGAAGGTTTCCCGGAATAAATACATTTTCCCTCCTCCTTTTTATTCTTTAAAGGAATACAACGTATGGTGGCTTTGGTCTCTTCTTTGATTTTTTGCTCTGTTTCAGCAGTTCCATCCCAATGAGCATAAATAAAGCCACCTTTTTCAAGAAGTTCTTTAAATTCATCCCAACTGTCTGCATAATATGTTTTGGAATCCCTGAAAGTAAAAGCTTTTCTGTAAAGATTATCCTGGATTGCTTCAAGCAAATGCTCAATTTTGTTTGCAAGATCTTTCTGATTATATACAGATTTCTCAAGAGTATCGCGACGGGCAATTTCTATTGTTTCATTTTCCACATCCCTGGGACCAATAGCCAATCGCAATGGTACTCCCTTGAATTCATATTCATTAAATTTCCATCCTGGTTTATGGGTATCTCTGTCGTCAAGTTTTACCCTTATCCCCTTTTTAATAAGATCTTTGCGCAATTCATCTGCCTTATCACAAACCAACTTATATTGTTCTTCATTTTTATAGATTGGAATAATTACAACCTGAATGGGTGCAAGTTTAGGAGGTAATACAAGACCATTGTCATCAGAATGAGCCATTATTAATGCGCCCACAAGCCGGGTTGAAACCCCCCATGATGTTGCCCATACATATTCAAGTTTTCCTTCTTTACTGGTAAATTTCACATCAAAAGCTTTGGCAAAATTCTGGCCCAAAAAATGGGATGTACCAGCCTGTAATGCTTTTCCATCTTGCATGAATAAGTATCCAATGCACCTGCAAAACGCTCATTTTCTGATTTTACCCCACGTAAAACAGGAATTGCCATGAACTTTTCAGCAAATTCAGAGTACACATCAAGCATTCTATGGGTTTCTTCAATAGCTTCATCACGCGTTGCATGCGCAGTGTGCCCTTCCTGCCATAAAAATTCTGCTGTACGCAAAAACATACGGGTACGCATTTCCCAGCGAACCACATTGGCCCACTGGTTCACAAGGATAGGGAGATCGCGGTAAGACTGAACCCAGTTGCGATAAGTATCCCATATTATGGTTTCGGAAGTAGGCCTGATAATCAGTTCTTCTTCAAGTTTTGCATCCTCATCAACCACTATGCCTTTACCATCCGGATCATTTTTCAACCTGTAATGAGTTACCACAGCACATTCTTTGGCAAAACCTTCAACGTGATCTGCTTCTTTACTGAAAAAAGATTTTGGTATGAAAATTGGAAAGTAAGCATTGGAATGCCCGGTATCTTTAAACATTTGGTCAAGTGCTGATTGCATAAGCTCCCATATAGCATATCCGTAAGGTTTAATTACCATGCATCCACGTACCGCTGAATTCTCTGCCAGATCAGCTCTTTGAACAATATCATTGTACCATTTTGAATAATTCTCTTCTCGTGTTGAAAAATCTTTAGCCATATAACGTGATTGGTATAAAATTTGTGGTTTATAAGGTGTATGAATAACCGGGCAAATTTAAGAAATAATTAGAAAACAAAATCTTATTTTTGAAAACGGCAAATAACGAACCAATAAACTATATATAAATTCTCAAGGAGGAAACAGACATGAAAACCTATGTAAAACTTATCGTTGCGATGTCAGTGTTTTTTGCTGCATGTTCTACCAGTTACCGTGCAACAAATACTTATGACGACATTTATTACAGTCCTGACAATGCACGGCAATATGCAGAAACTGCACAGGAAACCAGCGTAAATGCTGTTCAGGTGAGCCCTGCAGATGAAAGCCGCCCCGCAGGCACTTACACGGATGATGGTCAAGCTTACAATGATGATTATTATTATGATGATAACAATCAGTACAGCGAAGATTATTATTCGCAACCTGCAGAAACAGAAACTTATTATGATGACCAGGGCAACACTTACATAACCAATAATTATTACTATGATGGTTATTACGATTATGCCTATTCATCTCGTATACGCAGGTTCCATAACAATTATGCTTATTTCAGCTATTATGATCCTTACTTTACCAATCTCTATTGGTATAATTATGATCCCTATTACTATGGAGTAAGCATTTATATGGGTTACGGAGCTCTTCCGCTTTATTACCCGGGTTATTACTACTCATGGGGTTACAGACCATGGGGATGGGCTCATTACGGTTATGGATGGGGATGGGGTCCCAGTTGGGGTAGCCCCTGGTATGGACATCATTACGGCTATTGGGCCGGTTACCATCAAGGATACTGGGCCGGTTATTATGGTGGTTACTATGGAGGCTACTACTCACAGTACATCTATAACAGCTATGATGCTAATAATTATTATTACGGGCACAGAGGCTCAAGTGGCAGTACTGTAGCCGATGGAACACGACCTGTTTCCGGTCGCCATAACCAGCAAACATCTTTTGCTGAGCGTTATGAATCATCTGACAGACGCATAGCAAGCACAAGAGACGTTGCTTCACGTGAAGCAAGACAAGGAGAAGTAACCCGGGAAACACAAAGTTCAACTTCTCCCGCTGCTGCAAGGCGGCCTGCTGAAATACCTGCGGTAACAAGGGAAACCAGACCTACAGAAACTTCAGTTCCGCAAAGACAAGTTGAAAGAGAAACAGCTGCAAGACCTCAACAGGCAACACAACCCCAGAGGACTGAACAGCCAACTCGTCCGCAGCAACAGGCACAACCTCAAAGGACTGAACAGCAAGCCCGTCCGCAGCAAAGTACCCCACAACAGCAGCGGTATCAACCGGAGCGCAGGCAATCAGATTATACTGCTCCCAGCCGCGAACGCTATCAGGGTGAGCAAACGCCAAGATATACAAGGCCGCAGCAATCTACTCCGACAAGGAATCGCGGTGAGTCGCAGGCTACACCGGCACAAACCAGGCCAAGGACTTATACTTCGCCCAGCCAGCAGCAACCACGTTCAAACCAGGAGTACAGAAGACCTGCCGGTGAGCAGAGACCCGCTTCTGTAGGAAGTGAACGCGAAAGACAACAGCCGCAACAGCAGGCTCGTCCGCAGCAAACACGTCCTGCACCCACTCGTCCGCAGGCAACTCCACAGCAGAGGCCACAACAAACAAGGCCTCAGGCTACTCCACAGAGAACTCCTTCGCAAACCAGGCCCCAGGCTACGCCGCAAAGGACTCCTCGAAGCAGACCTCAGGCTGCTCCGCAAAGAGCACCCCAAAGGAGTACACCCTCTGTTAGTTCGCCTTCAAGAAGCCGATCGTCTTCTTCAGGTAGCAGTGTTAGAAGCACTCCATCACCTTCAAGAAGCTCCGGCTCCTCATCAAGAAGCAGTTCGGGAAGTAGTTCCAGCTCTAGAAGCAGTGGTGGCAGAAACAGATAAAAATATGATATAAAATAAAGAAGGCTCCCTGAAAATACCCTGTCAAGGGAGCCTTCCTTTTACAAAATATTGCAGGTCTTTCCCTCTGACGATCCTGAAAAACATATTATCTAACCTAAAAACAAACAAAAATGCAGCGTATAGCCATTATAATATTACTCGCATTAGGTTTGGCATTTCAAAGCCAGGCACAAAATGAAACTGATGCTTTAAGATATTCATTGTTTAATCCGGGTGGAACCGCAAGATTTATTAGTACAGGCGGTGCATTCGGAGCCCTCGGCGGTGATTTCTCGTCACTGAGCATAAACCCGGCCGGTATTGCAATCTACAGAAGTAATGAATTTACTATTACTCCGGCCCTTAACTTCAGCAAAGTAGAATCAAGTTACTATGAAACTTTTGCTGATGACATCAACTACAATTTTAACATTGGCAATATTGGGCTTGTACTGGCCTTTAACGATCCTAACCAGCTGAAAGAATCAGGCTGGATGGGGTTTCAGGTCGGATTTGGACTAAACCGGCATTCTAACTTTAACAACAGAAAGATCTACGAAGGATACAATACGGAAAGTTCCTTAATGACCGATTACCTTTACAGGGTATTTGATGCTGGAATTGATCCGGGTAACCCGGTTGGATTTGAACCGTTTACAACTGGACTGGCATGGGAAACATTGCTGATTGATACTATAAACGGAGAGTTTATAGTCGATATGGAAAACGGTAATGTACTTCAGCGAAGAGAAACCCAAACCAGCGGTTCGGTGCGTGAAATGGTGCTTACAATAGGTGGTAATTACAGTAACCGCCTTTACCTGGGTGCAACTTTCGGTTTCCCTTCGGTAAGTTTTGATGAGGAGTATACCTATACAGAAGAAGATATAAACGACTCAAACGAATTCTTCAACTCACTCGAGTACCGGGAAACCCTGAAAACTTCAGGGACAGGATTCAATTTTAAACTGGGTATGATTTATCGTGCAACCGATATGATACGCATTGGTGCTGCAGTGCATACCCCTACTTTCTATAATCTTGAAGATGAATGGCGAACCCAGATGAATTCTGATTTGAGTTTTGGCAATTACGAAGCGACTTCACCCCGGGGTCGTCATAATTATGAGTTAAATACTCCTCTTCGGCTTTTGGGTAGTTTGGGACTGGTTTTCGGAACAAACGGACTTTTTAGTATTGACTACGAATATGCTGATTACACCCAGATGCGTTTAAGAAGCAGCGCTGCTTCATTTACTGCCGAAAACAACATCATCAGAAACAGCTTTGAGCAGCAACATAATATAAGACTGGGTGGAGAAATACGCCTTGATCCTTTGATCCTGAGAGCAGGATATGCATATCATTCCAATCCATATAAATCAGGTATCAACGAGATGGAAAGAAACACTCTAAGTGCCGGATTCGGTATACGCGATCAAAGCTATTTTGTTGATTTCGGATATTATTATACTCAATATTCAGAAGACTTCTATCCCTACTCCGCCAATCTTACCCAGGCAGTAAATTATGATTATTCAAGAAACGGATTTCTTATGACACTGGGATTCAGGTTTTAAGAACATATCCCCTTCTCATTTGTACATAAAAAAACAAGGGCAGGTTTTCTATACCTGCCCTTGTTTTTTTTCACTTTCATTATTATGTGACAAAATTATTTTTCAGATTGAAATATCTTCAACTATTTCCGGGTCAACCAAAATTCTACCACAATACTCACAAACTATAATTTTTTTATTCAGGCGGATATCAAGCTGTCTTTGGGGTGGAATTTTATTAAAGCACCCGCCGCAGGCATCGCGCTCAACGGGAACAACAGCAAGACCATTACGTGCATTTAATCTTATTCGCTTGTATGCACTCAACAATCTGTCATCAATATTCTTTTCCTGTACCAGTGATTTTTCTTTAAGCTGTTCTTCTTCTTTCTGGGTTTCTTCTACAATATCATTTAATTCTCTGTTTTTAACTTCCAGGTCATTTTTTCTTTCATCAAGCTCATTAACAGCAATCTCAACCATCTGCTTTTTATTTTCAATGGCTGCAGTAAATTCCTTGATCTTCTTTTCAGCAAGTTGAATTTCAAGAGTTTGAAATTCAATTTCTTTATTCAGCGAATCATATTCCCGGTTGTTTCGCACATTCATCTGCTGCGACTCATATTTTTTAACAAGTTCCTGGCTTTCCTTAATAGAATTATGTTTCTGGGTAATTTCCATTTCAAGGTCAGCAATCTCCTGGTTGTACTTACTTAAACGGGTTTCAAGCCCTTCAATTTCATCCTCCAGGTCCTGAACTTCAAGTGGGAGTTCTCCCCTGATAATTCTAATTTTATCAATATGAGTATCTATCAACTGCAAAGTATACAAACTTGACAGCTTTTTCTTTACCATTGATTCCACACTATCTTCGGTGGTTTTATCCATTGCAGAAGTTGTGGTTACAATTTCAGGTTCTTCAACTTTTGGTTTCCTGGTTTTGGAAGTAGCAGTAGATTTAGCTTTGGCCATAGGGCAATATAGATTTAATAGATTTTCTTTTATTAGAAATATCTGACCGGGTTTGAACTTTGGTCAGAAATTAGGAGTGCAAAGTTAGTAATTTTTTTGCTAACAATTTCATACAAAATTTCTTTGGTAAATTGCTCGGTTTCATAATGTCCGGCATCAATCATAAGCATCTTTTTATTTACATCAAAAAAGTCATGATACTTTATATCTGCCGTAACAAAAGCATCTGCACCGGCCGACATTGCGGTATCTCTCAAAAAACTCCCACTGCCCCCACATATGGCTACTCTATTTATTTTTCGATCTATAAAGTTACTATGCCTGAGAAAAGGAACTCCAAGTACTTCCTTAATGTGATTCAGAAAGTCAATTTCAGCCATAGGCTCATCAAGGCTTCCGATCATTCCTGCGCCTGCCTTCGGGTAGTTATTATCCAGCGGATATATATCATATGCTACTTCTTCATATGGATGTGCAGTTATCATTGAGTTAATGACAGACTTTTCAAGCCAGGCCGGTAAAACCGTTTCAATACGAACTTCAGGCTCATAATGAATCTGACCTTTTTCACCTACAAACGGATCAGTATTTTCACCGGCACGAAATGAGCCTGTACCTTCAATGTTATAGCTACAACAATCATATTCACCAATATGGCCGGCACCGGCGTTAAAAATCGCCGACCTTACCTTTTCAGCATGATCACCCGGACAAAAAGTAACCAGTTTTTTCAATACTCCCTTTTTTGACATTAGAATACCGGTATCTTTTAACCCCAGTTTACGGGCTAGCTTGAGGTTTACCCCTTCAGAAATAATATCAAGATTGGTATGAACTGAAACAATACTTATATTTTTTTTAATGGCTTCAATAAGCACTCTCTCAATGTAGTTAGATCCGGTTAATTTTTTTATTCCACGAAAAATCAAAGGGTGATGAGATATAATCAAATCGCATTTCTTTTCTATAGCTTCTTTCAAGACTTCTTCGGTTATATCAATACATACAAGGCCTTTTGAAACTTCAGCTTCAGGTTCACCAAATTGTATTCCTGAGTTATCATAATCTTCCTGAAGTGTAAAAGGAGCAAATTGCTCAAAAAGACATAAAATTAGAAGAGATCGAAGGTAAATTAAAGGTCACTTTCGTCGATAAAATTCTTTTTGATTCAGGCAGCGTTATGATCAAACCGAAAGGGCAGGAAGTTCTGCTGAAATTA